>DFGL01000024.1 GCA_002371215.1 Ruminococcaceae bacterium UBA3751
TTTCAATGAACTGCTGCACATCATCAGCGGTTTTGAAATCGTGTTTGCATATCAGTCGGATGTTTTCAGAGTAGCGGTCAATCCTTCGCCACGCTTCACGCATTTCAGGGGATAACGGTTTGTGCTGATTCTTTTTAGGTAAGTAACCTAAAAGATAACAGTAGTACAGATACAAGGCTTTTAGCCCCGTAATTTTTCGTGTACGCTGAAAGCTGCCTTTAAAAGTTGTTTGCTTCGGGCGAATGTATTTTGGTTGTGCATCAGTCATAAAGCTTCGGTAATTATGATAGTTTTCAAAGCGGTTATGTTCATCAATGCGTTCCAGAATTCTGCGATGGTTATATTCATCACCGAGTCTGAACATGCGCGTTGCTTTCTTATTGCCAATGCGTTTAATAGTCCAGTATGTTCTGTTTTTATTAAGCTTGACTTCGTAACCTTGCTTGCGCATCACTTGGTGAAAGGTTTTCATATCCACGCTATTTTCAATAGCAAAATCAATCGCTTCTCTCATCAGGCTATACCTCGTAGGCTCGCCTCTTTTTTCTGCTTCATAAATTGCTCTCGGCGTCCTGATCGAGGGATTCTTAATTACGGAGAGATTATGTTCCAAACAAATGCGGTCTGAAGTATCTCTCAAGCACTGAATTTCTCTTTTGTCATAATTGTATTTCTTTCCGTCAATGAAAGATACGGAATTAATGCAGAAATGATTGTGTAAATGCTCCTTATCGAGATGAGTGGTAACGATTACCTGAAATCTGTCGCCCCACATTTTCTTTGCAAACTGTACACCGATTGCGTGACATTGTTCGGGCGTTACCTCGCCGGGCTGAAAACTTTGATAACCATGCCAAGCGATGTAACCGTCCGTTTTGCGAAACTGCTTCTTGGTAATTATCATCTGCTGCAATGCAATCTCCTTCAAACAGTTGATAGCGGTTACATATTGCTTCTCGTCGGTTTTATCCTCTCTTGTTACATACCGAAAAAGATTAGACAAGTCATTTGGATCATTCTTAATCTCAACCGTCTTTTCAGGATTCTCAACATATTTGATTAAATCGTTCAGACTTCCTTCAATATGCCATAGCGAAGTGGTCGCCATTATGCCACCTCCCAAGGAAGCGTACTCTCTGACTGATAGGTCATTATCCAATCCTCTAACTGCTCGCAAGCCATAAGAATATTTGTATTATCCTCGGCGTTATCCTTAATGACATTGTGGATAGCATACAACTCGTTCATTAAATCCCAAAATCTTTTATCAGGTATTGGCTTAGGAATTGACCAACTAAGCATCCTCCGAACATACTCTGACTTATTACAGCCGCTGCGTTTG
The DNA here is from genome assembly GCA_002371215.1 of Ruminococcaceae bacterium UBA3751. Taxonomy (GTDB): domain Bacteria; phylum Bacillota; class Clostridia; order Oscillospirales; family Acutalibacteraceae; genus Eubacterium_R. The sequence continues at coordinate 1,343 of DFGL01000024.1, forward strand.
CTGGCGGCGTTTAATCTTTCAATATCTTCGTCATACATTGAAAGCGTTACCTTTTTTCTTTTATCTTTTTCTTGCATAATTTTTACTCCGTTCTTCAAAGGGTTTTAGGGAGTTTTCCCTAACTTGTGGATTTGTCCATACAAATCCGATGCTCGCTACAGTCTGATACGCACTTTTCAGCCTGCAGGGCTCTGCCAAATTATTCCTTTATTATTTTTCGGTAGGTGGTTATCTTGGGTTGCATTTCGGGATAATATTTGCCTTCGTTCTTCGCTGTAAGGTGCAGTTAAGCGGAAGCAAAATTAGGCATTAGGGTGTTAAGCCGAGTAAGCCTTAAACGAAATATTTCACGCCCCTTTTGCCGCTTTTTGTCTTGACATACGGAAGTATGCCTGCATCAAAAATCAACAAAATGAGCGCAAACTATTTCATTTAAGGTGCTTCACAGTTTTGTCCTGTTCATTTTTTGCAAAGACAAGGCAAAGCAACGAAGCAAGGCTTTCGCCTTGCAAGGGGATTTAACGAAGTATTTGTGAAAAAGGAACGGCCAAAACCTTGCTGGGCTTAACACCCTAATGCCCACCTTATTAATCTCAAATTCAAGCATCCCATTACCCGAATCATCCACCAACTTACACTCGTCAGGATAATCATTTGAGAACTTAGTCAACCTATTTTTTAGGTCGGTGTTGTAGGTTCTGATGTTGATTACGGGGTTGTCTTCATCAAAAAATATCTCCGTAATTTTTTTCTTTTTCTTCATTCCTGTTATCATAAATTACTCCTTTTCCATCCATTTCCCGACAGATTATTATCGCACTTGACCGAAAAATATATTGTCGAAATGGATAACATCAACTATATTTTTAGACAACAAAAGAGCCGTTTGCAGGGAAGCAACACATTCTTTTCTGTGTTTACTTCACCATTCAAACGACTCTTTACTCTCAAAATATCCTATTACGCTTTTACCATTCACTCATAAACACATATTCGATTTGCAAATCATTATATCAAACAAATGTTCTCTTGTCAACAACAATTTAGAATATTTGTTCGTTTAAGTTTGAGCCAGGTCTATATATGGTGAGATACGATTGAATGCTAATTGCTATCTTTTGATAATGTTGATTTATCTATTCTTCCCGCATTTATTTCCTCATAATAATCAGACAAAAGATTGTTGCTCTCATTAATTATTATTACTCTACGGTTTTCTTTTGCTAGTTCATCTATCCATTTATCTCCAATATAATCATCCGTATGCCATGGATTATGAGGTCCTAACGAACATATAATTAATTGGTCATCAGGCACTCCGCGACTTATTAATTCATTATACAATTTAATTGCTCTTGTTGTGGATATATGGTTATCCAATTGATTAACATTATCAACTGTTTGACCCGCTTCGCACCCGACAATATACCATTTTTCTTTGCTTATACTAATTGTACTATATGCTGCTTCAACTGTTTTTTTGGCCTCAATCTCATCAGCATATTTTTCAGTTTGTCGTTCAAAATAAACAGTAAATACCTGATTTATATTTGTATCGTTTTCTCTTGCGCCTGTTGAGATAGCTTTACTGAAATCTACTGGAGTAACAGTATTATTTGTTTCGTTAGATCCAGCGTAAAGATTAGATATAAAAACTACTCTACCCCCACAATACTCTATTACCTCACGCCAAAACAATTCTAGTTGTTTTAGTTGTGTATGATTCAATTCACACTGGGGATCTATGGTTTCACCGAGCCCATACCATTCAATTAAAACATTTTCCAAATTCGGTAATTCACTCTTATTATCATTTAAAAATTTATCTATCTTATTATTGTCAAAATTAAGGAATTCGTGTTCATTAAAATTAATTAACCCTGATGTAGAAATCCCAGAATCATATATGAATATTCGACTTGTATGTTCAACATTTTTCAACGATGAAAATGATTTGCAAGCAAGATTAAATGATTCAATTATATCAACTTCATCATCATTTGTGGTTGTTGTTTTTAATAATTCTGAACACTTTGTTATTTCTGAATTAGTAATCTTCTCCCAATGATCATCATTTGAAATGTATTTTTCGCGTGATTTTTTCATTTGACTTTTATCACTATATCCTAGAACATTTTCATCATCCATTATTATATGTGGTTTTCCATCAATAACGATGAAAGTTGAACATCCGAATGACAGATATGTATCCTTGATTTGGTCATCAATAAGTGAAAAATCTGGAGATATACAATTTGAATGGAGCCCTAAAAGAAAAACTGAATAATATGGGATAACACTGTTTACAAATTCTTTTCGTTCTTTCCTTGTACTGCATCCGTTGAACAGTAAAATCAATACTGTTAATGATAGTATTATAGAAATTGTTTTCTTCACACTAATTACCTACTTTATTCTAAAATCAGCTGCTAAAATATCAATATATGATTTTGCTGTTATACTAGAAGCAACCACTTCAAATTTGGCATTACTATAGTTGATTTTGTTTTTTTTCAAAATCAGATCTTTTAAACTATCATCCTTTTCCAATTCATTTTTTATTGATTTATATTGATATAGTTTTAACTTCAGTTTTTTTACTAGTTTTGATAATCTTAACATATCCATGCCTAGAGGATCAAACGAAAGACATCCAACAGCAAGATTCATAAAACTTGTTATTAAGGGCAGCAGGATCATAACAATTACTGTAGGTATATCCTCTTCATTACCAAGGACAATATTAAGGATACGAAAACCAGTATTCGCAATTATTGCTAAAGAAAAGGAAGTTGCAGAAAACGCCATAACCCATTTTCTTATTCTTTTGCCATAATTATATGCAAATAGACATATTGAATAACCAATATACAAAGGAGCCACTTCAAAGCCAATTGATAATCCAATAATAATAATTGGTATTAATTCTTTATCTGCATCTAAATTATTGGTAAATACAGCTGTAAAACCTGAGATATCAGTAATTGCAGCTAAGATTAATAATACCCATGAGGCCTTTTGATTAGTAAACCATGTATTAACTTTTCTTATTGATTCAAGTATTTTACTGTCAACAGATAATTCTACGGAATTTCTAACTTTCAATTTTATTTTGTTCTTCATATTGTGCTCTTTCTTTATTTATACTATCAAGTGGATTGTGCTTTTCATATAGATATTTAACATTGTCTAATTCACTTTTAACATCTAATATTTGATTATTTATCTCATCAATAAGGTCATTACAAGCTTCTAATGCAGCAGTTCTTTCATTAAAATAGTTATTTATAGCTACGTTGTTTTTATCATTATTTATTTCAATTTCTAAAAATTTTTTTGAAACAAAATCATCAATTATACTATACAAATAAGGTAAATAGTCATGTATATCTTTACCATTTTTATGCAATTCGTCAACTTCATTGTTGATAATGTTTAATAATTCACTATCATATGATTTTACTTCTATCTCCTCATATCCATAGTTGGTTAACTTCTTTTTTGGAAACACTTTTTTATCTTTCCTGTTCATGTATTAAACCTCGTTTATCTATTAAATCTTTTATCTCATTATATATTTTATCTAAAACAGATTCTTGAATAAAAAGAGGATGAGCATTTTGGATATTCTGATCATATTTTACTACTGCTCCCCAATAAATTGATAGTTTAGCTAATAATAAGTCATATAACATATTACATTTCATAAAAGCTGAAATAAAAAGTTCGGTTTCACTAATGGTTATTTTTATTAATTCTCCTTTAGATTCAATAATATATTTTTCTATATTTTCGCTTCGTAACAAATCTGAAAATTGTTTCGAATACATTTCTCGTGTTTTCAAAAACTGGAAATTATGTTCATTTTGTACGATACTATTTATAGCATCATAATAATTGCTATTATCATTAATACCATTTCTACTGCTTTTTCGCATTAACTCAGCTTTTTTTCTTTTTGTATCCCAATCGCTTTTTAAATATAATTTTTTTGTTATTTCATTATTTAATTTCAATTTTTCCTTTTCCACATTCATTAAGAATAAATTGATTTCTTTTTGAATATATGGTGAAGTATAGTAATTTTTCTCAATATATTTTATACAGCCCTTTTTGCCATCAAGTTTTCCATTTAGCTTTAATCTTATCTTTGTCCAAAAACTGATCCTATTATTGAATTCTACTATATGATGTCTTTTTTTAATTTTCATAATTATCCCTCGTTTATATTATTTAAACCTATTATTAAATATTTTATGAATTTGTCAATAACAAATGCAAAAATGTACAAAAAAACGACAAAAAAAGACATTTTTTATCAAAAATTAGGGGTTGACAAATGAAATTTAGTTGTTCTCAAAAAATCACAAGTCAAACAACAAAATGACCTTGATAGATGAAAATCAAGGTCGTTTTTTCTGTAGTAATCACTTAAGAATATGCTCTAAAAAGTAAGCATTTAAGGGTCCTGAAACCCGCAGGAACACTGCGTTTCAAAACGTCAAAATGAGGGTAGCAATGGTATATCATTGCTACCCTCAAAAATGTGGTCTAAATGCTTATTTTATAACCTCAGTTTATAACCTCAGTTCATCTTCTTTGCGTTGCTTGCGGGAGGAGATGGAGAGAGGGATGGCGCAGCCGATTCCGCCACCTAAGGCTGTACCACCGAGGAGGAACGCCCACCACTGCGGGTTCTTTTTTTCGTCCTTTTCGTCTTCCTCGGTTTTTGCTTCCACCTTCTTTTCAATCACGGTCTGCACATCCACCGACTTGCTGTACTCCTCGCCGAACTCGTCCTCGTAGGTAATGGTTATCTTCCCTTTGGTTTCGCCGAGGGTGTTGGTTGCACGGAGGTTGGCGCTGCCTGCACCGCTTTCGCCTGCTTCAATTTCGCCGACAAAGGTTGTACCGCCACTTTCCAAATTCGGTATATCAAAGTCAATTTTGAGGTTGCGGATTTTGCACTTACCCGTATTCATAAAGCTCATATCGAGCGTGACGGTATCGCCTTCAACCACCTTTGCCGGAAGCTGCACACCGCTGAAATCAAGTCCCGTTTTCTGCTTCACATTCAAGCGAAGGACGTCGGAGCCGCTGTAAGCGGTATAGTATTTATCCTCGTACTCACTTGAAACAGCAACGGCGTGTTCACCGATTTGTGCCGTTTTTGCGGCAGTCAGCTTGACAGTCCAGGTGTAAGTTGAGCCTGCATAGATTCTTTCAACATACTGCGTGCCTGTTCCGACAGGCTTAATGTCGCCGCTTTCCTCGGTGATAGAAAGTTTGATGTTGCGCAGCGCTTTCGTGCTGCTGTAGTTCTTCAGCGTTACTTTCAGTTCGCTCTCTTTACCGGGTTTCAGGCTTTCTGTGTCCAACGAATAGTCCGTCACCATCAACCTCGGCTGAGAAGCGTCGATATTTTCTTCCTTCGGCTCATCCTCTGCAAAGGCGGTTAGCCCAAACGCAAAGCAGAAGATAAGAGCAAGTATAATTGTAATTATCTTTTTCATACTATAACTCCCTGATATTTTCTACAATGCTGTTTTTCATTTCCTTGCGGATTTTTGACCAAAGACTAAATGAGCATATGGCAAACAAGACAATAACTAATATCACCGTGGGCAACGGATTGAAAATGAACTCAAAACTCGGCGTCCAATCCTGAACGTGCATATTTGAAAAGTGTTGTTTGCAGTATAAACCAATAAAGGCTAACACAAAACCTACGAAGCCTATTCCTGTTCCCCAACCGAACATAGAAAGCAGTTGTTTAATATAGCAGCTTACAAGTTCTTTTTCGGAGGCGCCTACTGCACGCAGCGTCCCAAGCTGTCGTTTGTTATCACGAATTCCTGAAGACAGGGCATTATTAATAATGCTTCCGCAAATCGTAAATAACAAGATGATAACGGCGTACATAACAATCATCAACTTGTTCATCGTTTCACGCTGTTCTTTATTGAATTCGTAGTTTGAAGAATAATGTGAGTGTGGAACGGTTTGAGCACCGGCTCTAATTGTTTTCATTATTTCACTGTTGATTTCTTCCGTACATTTTCCGTCAAGCCAAAAATAGATACCTTTATATTTCTGACCTTCAATGAAATGATTTAATCCTGTGTTTGTTGTAAGAAAACCGAAACTGCTTCCGAAGAAATTGAAATAGCCGTGAGTACTGCTATCGATTTCATTGATGATTGCACCTATCTTAACTTTGTAATTCTTTTTTGATATATCTACGTTGCTGAATTCGAATTCACTTTTTTCATAGTCATAATCATTGTTTGACTTATCAGCAGTCAAAATGCTTAATTCAATTTCATCCCCTGCATGATAAGGACACTCCACAGAAGCAATTATTTTTGCATTATTTTTCTTTGCATATTCTTCTGTTGCGAAATTGGTAAATGTTTGAATGCCGCCTACTCGTCTTCCGTAGTTTTCTGTGAACTCGGCAAGCACTAAATTCTTCGGAGCAATTAGGATGATTTCCTGACCTGCGTTGAGCTTGTCAATATTAATTTCACCGTCATAAGCGCTTTGCATTTTTACATAGTCGCTATCAAGGCTGGAGAGACGCATACGGCAATAATCACCGATACCGACCTTTTTTTGAAGTCCGAGATGTTCTTCACTTATCTTTGAAAACAATAAATCCTGATAGTTATCCGCTGTAACAGTTTTTTCATACGTATCGTTACTGTATATTTCGTCTGCTGTGCAGGAGGCAAATTTAGTATAATCATTATATCCGTCTTTTAAATTCCAAATAGCATTTGCCCATTTCTGTCCGCAGGATTTTGCAATATGTTGATTGCCGTCCACGGACTGTCTGACACTTTCGGAAAAGCCTACGTTTTCATTTTTATAGTTTATACCGTAATACAGAGTTTCCTGAGTAAGCACCATTTCATAGTCGGAGTCCAGCTTATGTTCCTCGTTTTTTGAGTAGGTAATATGGGAAACCATAAAGCAAGAACCGATAATAGAAATGACTAAAAATACGCTTACAACAATTTGCCGTGTTTTGCTGAATACAAGGCTTCGTTTAGCAATAAGCGAAGAAAGAACATAATCCATTTTTGACTTAATGTGCTTTGACTTCATTTTCCTTCCGCTGTCAATATTGCGTATCGCTTGCATAGGCGTTACTCTTGACGCGCTTTTCAGAGGAATATAGGAAGCGATTATGATAACCAAAACACTAAACAATGCACAAATCAATAATGCACCGATATTTTGACTCGCAACATAATCATCGCCCATTAGTTTCAGAATTGACCTTACTGCAAAATAAGAAATCAACAATGAAACGGGAACACATACTAAACTGATAATAAAGGTCTCTCGCCCAAATATTTTTATGATTTGGCGCTTTGTTGCTCCAACTGCGCGGAGCATACCTATCTGCTTCTTACGTTGCGAAAGGTTTGAACTAAACGAGTTAATAACGGCAAGACAAGAAGCAAGAGCAAGTACAAAAGCAATAATTCCGTAAAATGCAACGGAAAGCATTTGATCCCAGCCAATGCTGTAATCCATTAAGTTTCTCTGACCAATACTTATTAGCTCGTCATAATCAATTTTTCTTGAGGAGTAGAATTCGTCAAGGGCGGAATTGTTTTTCAGAAATCCATATCGGCACAAATTCTCCTTCCCGCCGACTGCAGTTTGAGTGCCTGGGCATACAAACGCCGAGGGAATAGTTTTACTGTATTCCATTTCGTTGATATTGGCAACTTTGTTACGCAATATACCCGTAAGCGTATATGTTTTTTTATTTATATCTGCCGCAGGTGCATCGCCCATCATTTCGGCATAATTAAGCGTTATTTTGTCACCGACTTTTGCATTGATACCAAGACGGACAAGCGTAGTGCTTTCAAAGGCTATCTCGCCTTCTTTTGCGGGATAAGAGCCTTCAAGCAATACGGGGTTAGCAAGTTCCATTCCCTTATCGTCAAGCCATGCAATATATGCACCGTTATTTTCATTTTCTCCGCTTCCGGAGGCATAACCTACGATGTGTGCTGTTCCGTATTCTTTACTGATAGCGCCGGAAGATATTAGATCGTTTAGCTTATCATCTTCCATGTTCATCATTATTAAGTCCGCTTTGCCATAATCAAGGTCTTTTATACTCATAAAGGTCGAATAGGCACTAAAAGCGAAATAAATGATACTTGATGAAAACACCATTGCAAGAATGATGCCGATTATCATTATTGTATATTGCTTGCGGCGGTGCTTGAGGTTGCCGATTGCAAGGCGGTTTACTGTGAGGTTTTTCATTGTGCGCTCACCGCCTTCGTATCTCTGACTATTCTTCCGTCCTCAAGAGTGAGCACTCTGTCCGCCTGCTCTGCCACATGCAAATCATGGGTAACGAGAATCAGCGTAACGCCGAGTTCACGGGCGGCGTATTTCAGAAGCGACAGCACCTCCCGTCCGCTTTTACCGTCAAGATTACCCGTCGGCTCATCGGCAAAAAGAATGGAAGGCTTGTTGGCAAGCGCTCTTGCTATCGCAATTCTCTGCTGCTGACCGCCCGAAAGTGCGGAGGGCAGATGCTCCAGCCTGTCCTCAATGCCAAGGATTTTAATAATCTTATTCAGATATTCCTCGTCAGGCTTTTTCTTATCCAGCATAATCGGGAGCAGGATATTTTCATATCCCGTCAGTTCATTTACAAGGTTATACGCCTGAAAAACGAAGCCAAAGCGCCTGCGCCTTAAGATAGATAACTGATTGTCGTTATAATCCGAAAGTTTCTTTTCGCCGTAGGTTACGAAACCGCTTGTTGGATTTTCAAGAGAGGACAGCACATGTAAAAAGGTTGACTTACCGGAGCCGGACGGACCCGTAATCACACAAAACTCTCCCTGTGTGAAGGCAATTGTGACATCGTCAACGGCTTTAACTATATTCTCGCCGCTGATATATTCCTTTGTTAAATTCGTACATTCGATAATGTTCATAATAAACTCCTTTACCGATTTGGCTCCCTTGTGTAAAGGGAGCTGTCACGAAGTGACTGAGGGATTGTAAATTGCGGAGCGTCGAGGGCGCCGCTCCCTACAGGTTTCATCATACAATGTCAATCTTACAATAAGGTGTATTTAATCTTAAGATTTCGTAAGGTTCATTGAAAATAATCAGTTGTTCGGAAATTCCGAATAACTATAATCCTTATACAAAAAGGCAGGCTGCCTCAATATGAGACAGCCTGTCAGAATAAATCGCTATGTGTTCCGGTTCGATACAAGGTAAGTATCAGTTGGCTCTCAGTTATTTTATAAACCAAAAGCCAGTCGGGTTCAATATGACATTCCTGATATCCTGCATAGTTTCCCGATAAATTATGATTAAAATATTTTGCCGGTAACTGCTCGCCGTTTGCAAGTATTGTGATAGCGTCCTTTAAAAGCTGCATATCACAACCGCGCTTTTTTGCCAACTTATAATCCCGTTTAAATTGCGAGGTTCTTTGAATTTCGTATTTCATCAGGAATCAAGCTCCTCAAACAATTCGTCAACGCTGGTAAATCTTTTTGCCTTCGGATCCTTTAACATTTTTTCGCCTTCCTCAAACGCCGCAATCGTCGTAGCGTTAGGAACATCTGTCGTAACAACAAAGGGAATAGAATGCGTACGAATCGCCTGTCTTAAAAAGATATTAACCGCAGTTGTCATATCCATACCAAGTTCGGAAAAGAGCTGCTGTGCCTGACTTTTTACTTCTGCATCCATGCGAATATTCATACTTGTATTAGCCATATCATCATATCCTTTCTATGATTTCACTTATATTATATGCAAAAATATGCCTGTTGTCAACACAATAGGCATATTTTTTGTAGAAATATTTGGAAATTTATATTGCTATTGCTCCGTCAATATGCGGAAAGCACATAATTACATTCAAACCTTCGTCCGTGTTCTCCGCTGTACACATCTTTTTGTTTAGATTACTCCAAATGTTAAACCTGGAATATTTCTTAAGCGTTGAGAGTATGGTAATTCTTTACTGAATAAAGATTATTACAGAAAAGAAAACAACAAAAAACACAGCATATAAAACCGAAAGCCAGAACCTCTGTTTTTTTGGATTGTCTTTGTAAAACAAAATCAGGAACATATAATAAATCAAAACTACAAGCATATCATACCATTTTAGCCGAACCTGACTAATATCCATAAATAATTTATAAAAGAAAATCAATAAATACGGCGGCATTATGGAGGCTAAAACTATTATTACTTTTACTGTTTTTGTTTTATCCTTTTGCATAATATTATATATTATTGCAAATAACAAAATTCCTATTAATCCACCAAGTATATTGAGAATAATATCGTCAACGTCAAAGGAACCTGTTGCAAGAATGTATTGCATTATTTCAATAACAATTGAAATAATAGGAATAAAATATATATGACAATAAGGATTTTTGTTTTTATTAAAGACACAAGTGAAAATGCCGATTGGAATAAACATAAGAAAATTACCAAACACATTCATATCTGTTATTCCAACAACACCCCATTTTCCATACTGCTGTCTGATAAGCTCAAAAGGAATAAGATTATAAGTACGGGGATAAGTTCTCGGATCTCCTAAAATACTGTCATTAAATATTGCAAGCAGCAAGCCCCTATCTATTACAATAAACCATATTATTGCACAATAAAACGCCAATATCAGATACAATATTATTCTTTCATTTTTGTTTAGTTCTTTCATGTTTTAATACCTGTTTTAACATATTGTGGTTAGTATATTTCTGCTCCGGTTTCTGCATCTATAATGATATAGTTAGTATAGATATCTTCTTCATCGCAATGGTTTTCTTTAAAAATCCAAGCGGGTTTTAGTTCAAAAAACCATTCATTTGCAACGGGTCTTATTGGAATATAGCAAAAGCGTATTTCGTCAATTATTATTAATGAGTTTAATGTTACATTAGCATACTTTGTTTTCACAGCATCCACGGCTGTATCAAGATTGATAACATCAACCTTTTGTTTTGTGCTGATATCTGGATTCTGTATAGAATCAAGGTTTAGCATTTCTATTCCGTTTTTAGAATAAAGTGCCGAAATATTAATGGCATTTGTTGCAGTAATTTTATCTGTATCACCGTGTGCAATTTCACAAACAGGAATTCCGTCAATAACTTGATTATATAGAAAATAATAACAGTTATCGTCTTGAGTCCATTGAAAAGCAGAAATAGTTTTATCGCCCGTTATTTTTGCAATTCTATTTGCTTCTGCCGTTAGCGTTTCATTTTCAATGCTGTAAGCGTTTGATTCTTCATATAATTCGATACCATAATCTTTGATTGTTTTCCTGATAATTCTATCTGCTTCATCTTGTGAACAATAGTCATAGTTCTTATTACTTGAAAACTTATCAAGATTATAATAACCGTCAGAAGCGTAAAGATTATAACTGAAATAAGGATGAAGCCCCGAAAAAACGCCTCTTGCAAATTCAGTATTATAATCCAAATAAGTTGCTCTGTATGATAATTCCTCTGATTTATCTGTAGTAAGATAATGAACTTTCAGAGTGTCAAAATCATCATCGGGATTTATTTGTTCGTCAGTTATATTTTTGCTTTTCAGCAGCTTTTTGTATTTCTCTGCATTGTCTAAGGCAATCGTAGTAGAATTATACTTGTAAATATCGCCTTTTATATCGGGCACAATTACCTTTGCGTTAAACTCAACATTTGCAGACGTTGTCTTCATTGCTGACGGAACGTTATCAAAAACGCTTTTGTTTTTCTTGACTATACTGTTAACTGTTATGACTCCGAACACTGCTGTTAGTATAATTGAAAACACAATTAATAACGCAATGATTCTCTTTCGTGTTGCTGATTTTTTTAGTGTAGTAAGAATTATCTTGTCGCTTTCTTTTGAGATATTCTCTTCTGTAATTAATTCTCCGTTTAACAACTCACTGAGTGAAACCTGTAGTTCTTCCGCAAGAGGTTGAAGCAAAGAAATGTCCGGCATTCCTCTTCCTGTTTCCCATTTGGAAATTGCTTTATCCGTTACTGATAATTTATCTGCGAGTTCTTTCTGATTCATGCCAAGTGATTTGCGCCTTTCGGCAATAAATAATCCTATCTTTTTGTTGTCCATAGAATTACCTCCTTCGCCATTATGATAGCAAACCACTGTAAACAATTCACCCTACTAACCGTAGAATCGTAGTTTTTATGCGATTTTTATTATATCATAGACTAATTTATATTAAATAACATATTTCCTTTACTATATCGCTATTGCTCCGTCTATGTGGGGGAAACACATAATAACATTCAGCCCTTCGTCCGTGTTTTCTGCTGTAATGGTGCCGTGGTGTTTTTCTACAATTGCCTTCGTTATCGCCAGGCCGATGCCCGCGCTGTTGGGGTTAGCGTTTTCCGTTCTATGAAATCGCTGAAACAGCTTTTGCAACTCCTCCTCGGGAACACCGCCGCCGTTATCCTTAATGCTGACAGTGGTTGACTGCTCGCTGCTTTCAATCGTAATTGCTATTTTGCCGTCCTCTGCCGTATGCTCGCTTGCGTTCTTTACAACATTGCCAAGCGCTTCACTGAGCCATGCTTTATCAAGACGGAAACGACTTTCACCGCTAACAGTATATCTTTTGTTCGGGAACAGCGGTCTGAACTCATCTACCACCTCGTTTGCAATCTCGTGCACATCGTAAAAGGCAAAGTCCATGACATAGGAATCGCTTTTTAGCTTTTCAAGGCGCAGGAGCTTATAGATAAGATTCTCCATTTTATCTATGAGCTGGAGTTCTTTTTCGGTATGCTCATTCGGATGCTCGCCGTGCTCCATTTCAACATAGAGCCGCATTGCCGCAAGCGGTGTTTTGAGCTGATGGGAAATATCGGAAATGAATTCCGTATTCTTTTTGCTCTCTCTTTCGGTATTGCTTTTTTCAAGACGGAGGCGGTTCTCCAAATCCGCTACCGCATTATGCAGGCGTGAAAAATGATTATCCGCTGTGCTGTATTCCGTCAGTTTTTCGTTCTCGGTTGCTTCGGATAATTTATCAATATCCTTATGGATTTTGCGGTTGTTGATGAATAGAATTGCGCTGATTACCAACAGCGCTGCACATATAATTATCATTACAATTAACGGAGTATTCATGCCTTATCCTCCCAACGATAGCCAACGCCGCGCACGGTTTTAATGTGCTCTGCGCCGATTTTCTCACGCAGACGGCTGATATGCACGGAGAGAGTGTTATCATCAATGAAATTGCCCGCGTCATCCCAGATATTCTGTAGGAGAATATTTCTTGTGACGATAATTCCGTTATTGCGGATAAGGGTGGATAGAATTTGAAACTCGGTGGGCGTTACAAAAACAACCTCACCGTCCTTCTTGACCGTCATTGTGTTAACATCTATGGAAAGTACGCCTATATTATACACGCTATTTGTGTTTCTGCGAAGAAGCGCACGCACACGGGAGAGGAGTTCCAAAAGCTTGAACGGCTTGGTTACGTAATCGTCTGCGCCAGCATCAAGTCCGCGCACTACTTGAATTTCATCATCGCAGGCAGTCAGAAACAGAATAGGGATATTGTTGCCGCCGGTACGCACCTCGGCACAGAAAGAAAAGCCGTCCCCATCTGGCAGCATCACATCAAGGATAAGCAAGTTATACGCTTTTGCAGCAAGTGCCGCCCTTGCATCTGCGATACAAGGTGCAACATCAACGGCGTAGCCTTCCTTTTCCAGCATCTCTTTTAATCCGTCACGGAGGAATGCATCATCCTCTGTGAGTAATATATTTGAACTCATTTTATCACCTTGTTCATTTTAACACATTAAAAGTGCGGTATCAAGAAAACACACCCTAACCTTACGAAATCTTAAGAATTGAAAACCGCCCGTGGAACGAACGATTTTCATTTGTCAACCCCTAATTTTCAATTAATCGTGTCTTTTTTTGTCGTTTTTTTGTACATTTTTGCAGAAAAATTGACATTTGTGACGATTTTGCCTATCATAAATTTGAGATATTATATATATGAGGTGATCTTATGTGGTTAGATAATGCTTCCAATATTGATTTTTTATTTTATGAGCCTTATGCAGAAATAATTTCTAACATCGTAAATGATCAAAATAATACGCCAACAACCATAGGCGTTTTTGGTTTATGGGGTGCTGGCAAGTCCACGTTGTTAAATTTAATTGATAAGAAACTAGAAAGCGACAAAAGCGATAGTAACACATTAGTTATTAATGTTAACGCTTGGATGTTTGAAGGATACGAAGATGCTAAAATAGCTCTAATGCAATGCTTACTTGGTGAACTTGAATCCAAAGATAAAATATCTGCATTTAGAGAAAAAATAAGAAAACTAATTAAGAGAATTGACTTTTTAAAAGTGGCTAGTAGCGCTCTCAGCACGGGAATGGCAGTAGCTGGATCGGTTGCTACCGGTAATCCTGGTTTTGCGGCAATGTCCGTTGCTCGCAATGCACAAGATTTTGTAGAATTTGCTAATGATGTCAAAGAATCAATTGGCGAAGAAAAAATAGTCGATAATATCCGAAATTTCAAATCAGAGTTCGAGTCATTATTAAAAGATTCTAGTGTTAACATTGTAGTAATAGTGGATGATTTAGATCGGTGTTCGCCTGAAAGAATAATTGAAACCCTTGAAGCTATAAAATTGTTTTTATCGGTTAAAAATACTTCTTTTATTATTGCAGCTGATGATAATGTCATTAAATATGCCATTAAAAAGAAATACCCCAAAATGGAAGATATGGATGTGGAATTATCAGAAGAATACATTGAGAAGATTATTCAAATACCTATATACATTCCCGATTTATCAACAAAAGACATTGAGAATTATCTTTTACTATTAATTACTCAAAATCATTTTAATGCTGAACAATTCAAACAAATAGTGGAAAAGGTATACGAAAAAGGTCTCATTACTAAAACAGATAGAATTACTGTTGACCAATTGTTTGAAATATGTAGAGAACTGAAATTCAACTATGAAGAAAACACACAGCTTTCCGATGATTTTAGCGTAATAGACAACATTAGGAACATCGTTTCAGCTACACTAAAAGGAAATCCTAGACAGGCTAAAAGATTCTTAAATACATTTATTACAAAACGAGAGTTAGCAAGAATGTATTATGGAGATGAAATTGAGCCGCAAATCCTTGCAAAACTTCTAGTACTTCAAAAAATCGATTCTGAATTGTTTAGACAACTCAATGAATGGAATAAGGATTATCAAACAGAAAACGAAGAATTTAAAAAGGTAGTTGATAACGTAGGAACACCTGAATTCAAAGATGATTATAAACGTTGGAGTGCTCCAAATGTTATTAAATGGATTGAGTGTGAACCCAAAGATTTATATAAACAGAGATTGGACAAGTACTTTTATTTAACACGCGAACATTTAAGGACTAACGGAACTGGTACAAGTAATACTAGCGAAATAGCAAAAAGCTTTATTGACCGAATTAGTGTTTCTAATGAAGGAACGATAAAGAATATTGTTAGTGAAATGAGATCATTAAATGCAGTTGATATAAAAAGCATTTTCTCAGTTATTCTGTCTGCTTTCAAAAAAGGAAGCATTGATTATTTTGTAATAAGTGCATTATTCTCTGAATTTGATGATTACAGACAAGAAATTGCAGCGGTTATTATCTCAAAAGACGAAAAATTAGGTATGGGAGATATTAACTATATGCAAACAATGTATTCAAAAGATAGCAATATTATTGATGATGTGTTGAAAACATTACAACAAAAACATAATATCACTGTTGAATTAGCAAAAAGAATAAGAGGAGAAAAATAAATGGGAACATCAAAAAGTTATATTCCACCCACAAATGGTGAATGGACAAAAGCAAAAAGAGCCGTTACACGAATGGTAAATGGTAGTGTAAGTGACGGATTACCGAACGCAGTCAGGAAATATGCTTCTGCTGTAAAAACGGATGATAGTTTTGCAAAAGAATTCTCTAATGTAGTTTCTGGTTTGTTAGGAATATCAAGAGGAATTCGAGTTAATGGATTAGATCGCACTCTTGAAGAATACGAAAAAGAATACCTGATAGGAAAAACATCAAAAGAAATATGGGAAGAATTATATGATGAGTATGCTTCTGGAGGTTCAACAAAAGAAGAATCATTGGCAAGTGATGCTCTGTCAAAGGCACTCAAGAACTTAAGGATAGAATCGTTAGATGATTTGGTGAATTTTGACCAAGGACATTTATTAATAGAATTATTAGCTTGCTTTGCATCTATTCTATTTGCATTTATGTATGAAGAACAAATACGTAATAAAAAGTCTCCAAAGCAAACAGCTGATATTTTGAATGAAGTTGAAAGGTACATTAGAAGTATTATGTTTGAAAAAGTCGATATTTCGCAGCTCAAGGATAATGATTTTATAAACATTTCTGATTCCAATGTTGTGAAAAATACTGTTGATGACGCCTATAATACTATGAAAGAATACTATGGGGAGTGGAACTAAATGAATATATTCATTAAAAAGGATGTCAATGAAATAAAGGATTTCCCAGAGAATTCTATATTGTTTTCCATAGATAGATATGCAGAAAGAAATGTCTTTACTAATTTTCCAAAAGTCTTAAACAGGATGGAAATTAAGGATATTAATCCAATATATGAAGATTTGTTTACTATTGGATTATCGGTATTTGCTGTTGATAAAAGAATTCCTAGGAGTTGCTTTGACGATAACTGGACAAGAGAGTTAAAGGTAAATATACCTGTTTTTGAATTTGACAAATGGAATAATGAAGTTAACAGAGTAAATGCTATGTTAAGGTATTTAACCGGAGACAAATGGGATGTCGCTTTTAGAGAAACGGAGTATTCCATCTTTCATGATGAAATTAAACGACGAAAAACAAATCCACTTCCTCAATGTGATTCCGTGTGCTTATTTTCAGGCGGGCTTGATTCTTTCTGCGGGGCAATCCACTTATTGAAAAATGGTCACTCGCCTTGTCTTGTTGGACATAATGAATATCCTAAATTACAAAAGAAACAAAATGAATTAGCTGAAATGTTTAGAGAAGAGTATCCTTCTCTAAATGCTGAATTTATTAGCTTTACTGCTGGTTCATATGCTCCGAAATATGTTAATGGAACACTATTTAATGGTAGCGAAAACACTTCAAGAGGACGTTCTTTATTGTTTTTATGTGTTGCATTAGTTATGGCCAGCGTTTTAGGAGAAAACATTCCTGTTTACATACCAGAAAATGGATTTATTGGTTTAAATGTACCGCTAACAAATAGCAGAAAAGGTTCGTGTACTACCAGAACAACTCATCCATATTTTTTGAATATGTTTAAAGAAATAATAAATACAGTAGGAATTAATAATGATATAATCAATCCTTTTGCACATGAAACAAAAAGAAATATTGTTAATTCTGTAAAAGATGAAGAGGCCTTTAAAAAAGGATATTTAGAAACAATTTCTTGTTCTCATCCTTGCAATCCAAGATATTATAGAACAAGGCGGGTTGAATATCCCATAAACTGTGGATATTGTTATCCTTGCATTATTAGAAAAAGTTCATTATTAGATGTCCCTGACGAAGCACAGCGATATGACCATAATGCCATTAATATGAGCTTTATTAATCAAAATGAGGGGTCTGATAAAGTTAGTGATTTAAATGCCGTCATAAGCACAGTTTATCGATATCAACACATTAGCGATGAAGAATTAACAAGGTTAATTAAAAGCACAGGAAAACTATCACTTGATGAAATAAATATATTCAAAGATGTTTACAAAGACTCATTAAATGATATAATAGAATTGTTATATCAAGATGCTAATTTAAAGGAATATATTGAAGAATGACACATTTGATAGATACTCACTTTCATTTAGATTATTATCCAAATTATAAAGAACTATATGACAACATAAATTGTGCAGAACAATACACATTATGCATGACAAATAGTCCCGGAATATATAACTCTTGTTGTCGCATGTTAGGTGAATCAAAGTATATTAAATTTGCTATGGGGTTTCATCCTAAATGTAAAAATTTAACTATACGAGATTTTAACCAATTTATTTCTATGTCTTATAGAGCTGATTATTTCGGCGAAATTGGTTTGGATTTTTCTAACAGCAAGAAGTATCTAGATAAAGAAAAACAACTTTTGTATTTTGGTGAAATTGTAAAAATAGCAAGTGAGCGGAACAGATTAATGTCTATTCATTTGAAAAGGTCTGAAAACTATGCTATTGATATTATAGAAAAATATCGTCCTCAAAAGGCAATTATTCATTGGTTCAATGGATCAAAGAATCAATTGAAATCACTTATTAATCTGAATTGTTATTTTTCAATTAATACAAGTATGTTAGAAAAATCAACGGATTTATTAGAATTGATTCCAACTGATAGATTATTGGTCGAAAGTGACGGACCTTTTACAAAAGTCGACGGAAAAAAGTATTACCCACAATTACTTAGGGCTTCTTATAATCGAATTTCTTCTGCGTTAAATATTAGTGATTTTGAATCAATAGTTTACCAAAATTTCAAAGGTCTTCTAAGTGTTTAGTTTAAGAAAGGGCAGTTAAAAACTGCCCTTTCTTAAGTTAGATATGGAATATTATATTTATATTTGTTATTTCTCGTGCTTGGTTAGTGATATTGTTCATCGCCTGCACCCAAGCCATCATATCTACCGTTTTGAGTTGTTCGGTAATGCATTGCTGCTCCTTGAGTTGATTCACAAGGTGGCCATACATCTCGCTTGCTCTGACATCTACATCGTGCAAATATGAGTTGAGTTTACAATTTGTTTTAAGTGAGGTATAGAATACCTTGTGATATTTCATTATGTAATCAAGGTGCCCTCGTCCCCAATGACCGATTTCATAGTTTTTTTCGGTAGAAATAAGGTTTGGCAGATATACGTCGTTTACAAGCGTATAATTAAGTCCAATCTTTTCATCGGTAATATACTTCTTCATAATATAATCCTCCGTATGCTTAATTGATAATGATTTTCATACCTACAATCAAACACCGGCTGATTAAAAAACTGAAGGCATCCACCCTCCTTATGGAGTGGACGCCTTCGGGAGCTGCTTTATGGAGAGAATATTATATATGTTAATTGATTGCGGTTCCGTTTACATACAGCTTGTAGGAGCCGAAATCAATATTTGAATAACTTTCGTCCTCATCCTCAAGTGAGGTTACGTATGTGTCGCCCGTAAGCTTGATTTTTGATGTCTTATCGAGTTTGAGGGTTATTTCCTTTGCTGAATTATCGCTGTTTATTGCGCCCTCATAGGATGAGGCGGTAAGGTTAATTGCTACGGTTGAAATTTTATCAGCGGTGATATTACCCGTTAAAGTCTGGTTTTCCGCGTTGAGCGTTACCGTGCCGCCGTTTGAGCCCTCGTAACCCCATTCGCTCGTTCCTGCGGCGTTGAGAAGAATTCCGCTGCCGTAAACAAGCTTTGTATTTTTAAGGTTGATTGTTGCGTCCGTATTGGTAACGAAGAACATCGGCGCATTTTTGTAATAATCGGAATCAGCCTGAATTTCAAGCGTTGAATCGGTAGCGTTGAAGGTACCCGTACCCTCGCTCGCGTCGCCGCTCATTGACTGATAAATCATAATTCCCGCTTTATCGACGTCGTTTCGGTTTCCCTTTGCGCTTGCGCTGAGCTTTGAGTTAGTAACGGTTGCGGAGTTTTTACCCTCAATAACAACCATCTGGGAGCCGTTTGCCGTACCCGTTGAGTTATCAATACTGATATTGCCCGTTGAATAGATTACGGGAGAGCCGCTGCCGTTGGTTTCAAGCGTTGAGTTTTTGGCTATTACCGTACCCTCGCCCCTGTCCGTTGCAAGGGTTGCGCAGGAGCCGCCCTGAGTTGTGATTTTAACGTTATCGGCTTCAATATAGCCGCCGTAGGTTGCGTCAAGCCCTCTTGCAGAGGATTCGCCCGATGAGGTAATCGTTGAATTTTTAATATATATTTTAGCGTTTTCGCCCGTTGCAAATACAGCGTTTGCACCCTTTGCATCGGTTTTAATATCAGCGCCCGTAATATTTGCGCTTGAGCCCGACTGAACGAGTACAGCCGCGTTTACACCGTTAAACTCAGAGCTTTCGGTATTCGTGCTGTCGCCCGTTTTTGTAATTGCAGAGCCGTTTACAGTCGCATTCCCGCCGTTTGTTACAAGAATTGCGCTCTCATCGGCTGATGCGGAGCTGTAATTTTCGCTGAGCGTTTCCTCGCTGCCGTCAACTGTCGTTGCGCCGCTCGCCTTAGTGGATTCTGAGCTGTTGCCGCCCATACCGCCGGGACCGCCCTGCATCATTTCGCCGTGATTTGCAGACGGTGCGTTTTTGCATAAAAGGTTTGTTTCAATAGCAGTTACGCTCGTTGCTACGATTATAGTTGAAAGAAGATAGATAACTATCCTTTTCCAGCCCTTTAGTGTTTCTTTAAAGCCTTTTTTATTGAAGCCTGACATTATCAGATATAGTAGAATTGCTGCTGCAGCAAGGATAAGCGCCGCCGTTATAGCTATATAAAGCGTTTTTCCTGAACCTTTTTCTCCCTGCATCTCGGGAGGCTGCATATTTGAATTACTGCTATTGCCGCCGTTTGGCATCTCGGGGGGCTGCATATTTGAATTACTGCTATTTCCGCCGTTTGGCATTTCGGGGGGCTGTGAATTTGAGCCGCTGCCGTTACTGTCGCCGTCTGGCATTTGCGGAGGCTGTCCGTTAGCATTATCACTGCTGCTATCACCTTCAGGCTTTTCGGGCGGCTGTGAACCTGAGTCGCTGCTGCCGTCGCCGTTTGGCATTTCAGGCGGCTGCATAGACGAATTATCCCCGCCTTGCTGAGACATTGACGTTCCGCCCGGCATTCCTGAATTCTGCGCTGTGCTGCTGAGGGTGAAATATGAGCCCATAGCAAGCGCAACTATCATAAGTATCATAATACAATTTTTAATTGCTCTTTTGCTTTTTTTCATTGTGATTACTCCTTTGCGTTTTACTGAGGTTTCCCCTCGTTGACTAAAGACTACACCCCGTATCTTAAATGAACATTAAACGCATAAAAAGTTTAAAAAAATCAGCGGAGCAATGCCCCACTTGTCATAAGGATGTTACGCCTCAACAATCAACTTTTTTGCACAATTAGTTCGTTAAAATAACCGGAAAGGCGCCAGCCTTGCCGGTTATTTATGCCTGCTAATTGCACAAAACATTTGATTTTGAGGTGCAAAGCAGTTTAAGTTGTTTGATTTTATTCGGATTGGTGATTACAAAATTGTCTGCATACTCGCGTATTCAGGTAATTTTTAATCGCCAAAACGGATGAAAGCGGACAACTAAAACCGTGACCTCCTTTTGACAAGCGGGGCAGCACCCCGCCGTTCAGACTTAGTTATCTCATTGATTCTTCGTAAGCCTTAATCATCTTTTTAACCATCTGGCCGCCGATTGAGCCTGCCTGCTTGGAAGTAAGGTCACCGTTGTAACCCTGCTTAAGGTTAACACCTACCTCAGAAGCTGCTTCCATCTTGAAACGGTTAAGAGCCTCCTTAGCCTCAGGAACTGTGTTTTTTGCCATTTTGTTTACACCTCTTTTTCATTTATTTGCAGGGCATAATTGAGCAAAGCGTTACAGCCCTGCAAACAATTTTCCTTGCAAGTTTATTTTGTGCAATTCATTCAAAATAATAAAATGAAAATTTTAACAAAACAGTAAATATAATTTGTAAATTTACTTTTATAATATTTTCAGTTATAATATCATTAATAAACCTAAAAGGAGCAAAGCGATGAAAACAAAAAAACTTATAGCAATACTAACAGCGGTTATTATGCTTATCTCAGCTATACCTTACGGTACTGTCGTTTTTGCAGAGGAACCGCAGGAAAAGAGCGGTATTGATGAGATTAAGGAGCAGTCTCCGAACATTGACACCTTTGCTCAGGAAAAGGGTTATAAGCTAAAAACAAAAAGCGTAAAACCCGCCGCATTTGATTTGCGCCACGTTAACGAAAACGGCACTGAAAAAAGCTACATTACCCCCGTTAAGGTACAGAATCCCTACGGCACCTGCTGGGGCTTCGGCGGTATTGCTGCGGCTGAATCAAGTATTATCAGCTCCGGTCTTTCTGACGGAGAGGATGCGAGCACCTTCGATTTATCGGAAAAGCATCTTACGTGGTACGCAGCTAACGCAATAGCGGATAAAAGCAATTCCCAGTACGGCGAGGGCGCCGTGTTTAAGGAAGGAGCATATCCGCAGGATTATTATAACATAGGCGGCGGAACGGGCTTTGCCACAAGTCTTTTTGCTTCAGGCGTCGGTCCCGTTCGCGAAAGCACTGCTACGGAAGAGGGGTACCTTTTTGCTTACAGAGGCAAAAACGGCGAGGTTAACTCCGAAAAGGTTACCTGGATTGACGACGAGGGAAACGAGCAGTCAGGCATAAGAAAGACCTCATACTCCGATGAGGACGACTGGACGCTTCCCGAAAAATACAGGTTTAACCACGAATACCAGCTCAGGGAATCCTATCTTTTACCCAATCCGATAAACGATGACGGAGAATACAATCCCGAAGCAACCGAGGCTATCAAGGAACAGCTTTTAAACAAGCGCGCCGTGAGCATTTCATTTGAGGCAACCCACTCCGTTGCAGGCGAGGACACCTCCGAAACCGAGGATTTCAGGATGAGCGCTAACTGGGCGCAGTACAGCTCCACGGGCTCTCAGAACCACGTTGTTACAATCGTCGGCTACGATGACAACTACCCGCAGAGCAACTTTGTTAAAGGCAACGAACCCCCCGGGGACGGCGCTTGGCTTGTTAAAAACAGCTGGGGCTCAGACCTCAACGAATTCCCGAATAACGGTTATGCACACTGGGGACTTCTCGAGGGTCAGGACGTAGTTGGCAGCAGCTACACCGCTACGTCAAAAAAACACACGGGCTATTTCTGGCTTTCATACTATGACGCTTCAATCAGCGGACCCGAGGCATATATTTTTGAAAAAAGCGATAACGATATAAAGTATAATCAGTACGACTATATGGTTGTTGCGGATTACGGCGAATACTCAACCGAAGCCCAAAACAAGATGGCAAACGTATTCACGGCAGAGAGAAACGAGGAGCTCAGAGAGGTTTCTCTCTTTACGGCAACTCCCGGTACAAAAGCAACCTACAGCGTTTATCTTTTTGCCGAAGAAGCTGAAAGCCCTGAGGACGGAGTCTGCGTTTATACCTCAGAGGAAAAGGAATATCCCTTCGGAGGATACCACAGGGAAAAGATTGACGCAGAAGCTCCCATATACCTTTGCAAGGGGCAGAAATATGCCGTAGTTGTTGAAGAAAAAACACCGAGCGGCAAATACAGCCTCTCCTTCGGTATTAACGACGTAAATCCAAAACACGACTCAAACCCGCGTATGTTTAATTCCGTTATTAACAAGGGCGAAAGTTTCCTTTATATTGACGGCAAATGGCTTGATATGGCAGATAAAGAAGTTATGGATATGCTTCTTGAGGGAACCGAGGACAACGGCTGGAATAAATGCGCGGATAACTTTCCGATAAAAGCCTTTACTTCTTCATCTCCCTCGGCGGGCGCATATATAGTGGTTACAAACAGAAACAAATATAACGTTTCAAAAATCGATTTAAAACTAAACGATGAAATGCCGCTTCTTGCTCAGTTTAAGGGTGCAACGGATGAGCTTGACAGCTACAATCCATCAATTAAATGGGAGGTTTCCGACCCCGAGGTTTTATCACTTGAAACCGTTGACGGAAATGATTTCAAGGTAAATATCAAGGGCAAAAAAGCAGGCGTTGTATTTCTCACCGCCGATACCGGAAAATACGGCAAGAGAGTTGTTAAAATTGAAATTCTTAAGCCTGAAATCATAACCGCTGAATTTGACGAAAACACCAGAAACTACGTCTACACAGGCAAGGCTATTGAGCCTGAGCTTGCAAGAATAGCTGCCGAAGCCACCGACGGTTCGGAGGAATATGTAACCGATCTTATAAAGGACAAGGACTATATAATAGAATATGATAACAACGTTCGCTGCGGCAAAGCGACTGCAACGATACGCGGTATCGGCGAATACGTCGGAGTAATTGAAAACAACGAATTCTTTGAAAACCTTACCTTTACAATTCTTCCCGCTAAGGCAGAGATTAACAAGGTAACGTCTGTAAACGATACGCTCAAAGTTGAATTTGTTTCTCAAAAAGATACGGGCATTGACGGATACGTCGTTACCTGTAAGGAAAGCGGAAGCAAAACTGTAAAAACAAAGAAAATCGGCGCCTCCGCTACCTCTGCTGTTATTGACGGGCTTACAAAGGGCAAAACCTATGAGATTTCGCTTCAGGCTTATTTCAATGCTTATGACAACCACGCAATTTATAACGAGGAATACGACGATTACGAAGGCGGATACAAGGATTTCTTCGGAGAAGCGAGCAATACGGTTAAGGCTACTATCCCCGCCCCCGAAACAGCTAAAAAAGTTACCGTTAAAAAGCCTGCGCTAAAAAAAGTTAAAGCCGGCAAAAGGTCTTTTAAGGCATTATGGAAAAAAGTTAAAAATGCAAGCGGATATCAGATTCAGTATTCTCTTAAGAAGAATATGAAGAAATCAAAGAAGATAACCGTTAAGGGCAAAAAGAAAACTAAGAGAACCGTTAAAAAGCTTAAGAAAAACAAAAAGTACTACGTACGCGTTCGCGCATACAAAGTTGTTAACGGCAACAGGGTTTACAGCAAATGGTCTAAAAAGAAAGCTGTAAGAATTAAATAATCATTTACGGGCAAGAAATATCTTGCCCGTATTGATTTTATGCACAAAAATAAGCACTATAATTTGTAAATAATAACAAAAATCTATTTTATTAAAAAAATATTGTCATAAATCCATATGTAAACGGACTTATTAATGAAAGATATTATAAAATATTATAGACTTTTTGTTATAATATGGTATAATAGTATTAAATAAAATCAAAGGAGATTTATTATGAAAAAGATTTTATCAGTTTTAATGGCAGTTATGATGTTAATCAGCACTATGGCTGTCGGCTCATTCAATGCGTTCGCCGCTACAAAGGCTAACGCGCCTACGGTTAAGATAGGCTCAACGCTCGACCTGAACATTGCCCCGCTGAAAATGGAAGATGTGACGGGCTTTATGGATTTCAGCGATATTGAAGCCGCTGAAAAGGCAATGGATAATTTAGACGTATGGTACGCAAAAATTACTCCGTCGGAAACGGGCTACTATGAATTCGTTTTCAGCAGCGAATTTAAATGTAAGGGCATAAGCTTTGAAGAATTGATGAAAGCAGCGGGAATAGATGACGAGGAACTCATTGGCGAAGCTGAGGGCTCATTCGCAGCGTGCGCCGCAACTCTTACAGATAATAAAAACAACGACTATGACGCAGCAGGCATCGCCTTCAATTTTGATTTCGGCGAAGTGGCTGACGAGCTCGGCGACGGAACGGGAGAACTTATCTCCGGACTTCTCGATTCAGTAAGCATGGGCAAGACCCCGTCGTTTACCGCTAATCTCAAGGCGGGCAAAACCTACTACCTTACAATAATGAATATAAGCTCTGAAAGCTACAAAACGAAGCTCAGAATTGCAAAGCATAAGCACGCTCTTAAAAGCGTTAACACTAAAGCAACCGCAAAGTACGATAAGGACCTTGAAATGAACTGGTACGAGGAAGGCTTCAAGGGCAAGGAATGCAACTGCGGTTACTGCGAATACAAAAAGGGTAAAACCTTCAGCGCTGTAAGCTGGATTGATATCGGAAACGGCAAAAACATCGTTTATACAGGTAAAAAACTCACTCCGAAGGTTACAATTTACCTTGACAACGGCAAAAAGCTCAATAAAAAGTATTACACCGTTAAGTATTCAAACAACAAGAATTACGGCTCGGGCAAGGCAACAATCAAGTTTAAGGGCAATTATAAGGGCAAAGTAACGGAGAGATTTGACATAGTTCCGAAACCCGTAGGAATTACCAAGGTTAAAGTTAAAAAGAAAACCGCAACGCTCAAATGGAAGAAATCAAAGGAAAAAATCAGCGGTTATCAGATTGAGTACGCTACCGATAAATACTTTTATAAGAACGCAAAGCTTATAAACGTTAAGGGCGTAAAGAACACAAAGAAAACGATTAAAAAGCTCAAGAAACTCGGCAAGAAATATTATTTCCATATCAGAACATATAAAACCGTAAACGGAGATAAATACGTCTCAGCCTGGAGCAAAACAAAGAGATTTAAGAAGAAATAAATAATAAGCAAAAAATAAAACCGTCTCGCTGAGACGGTTTTATTTTACAGTCTTTTATCCTTTTTGAGATTGTCATAGTGGGGCTGGAGCTTTTCGTAAACAAAGCGAATCAGCTTCATATCCGCATTGAACCAGTAAACCGTAAAGGTTACGGCAAACAGCGAAAGCAGCACAGCAAAAATTTTAAATACAGCTTTAAATACTTTCATATTGTTTCTCCTTAATCTTACGCCTTTGCAAGTCCCTTTTGTCTTGCGTATTCAGCAGCGCCTAACGCACCCATTAACTGCGGGTCTGTTTTAAGCTCAACCACCTTGATTTTAAGTACCTTTTCAATAGCCTGCTTTAAGCCGTCGTTCTTTGCGCAGCCGCCGGTTAAGGTTATGCTGTCCGTTGCGCCCGCTTTCTTCGCCATTACAAAGCAGCGCTTCGCTACCGCAAGCTGTATTCCCGCCGCAATCTCGTCCATAGGCTTTCCTTCACCTACGAGCGAGATTACCTCTGACTCTGCGAATACCGTGCACTGCGCGGTAATCGGGATTGTGTTCTTTGCTTTGAGCGACAACTTTGAAAACTCGGGCAGAGTCATTTCAAACGCGTTTGCCATTGCCTCATAAAATCTTCCCGTTCCTGCAGCGCACTTATCGTTCATTGCAAAGTTTTTAACCGTTCCGTCAGTATCTATTGCAATTCCCTTTACGTCCTGTCCGCCGATATCTATTATCGCCTTTACGCTCGGGTTTGTTACGTGAACGCCCATTGCGTGGCATGAAATCTCGCTGATATTCTCATCCGCGAACGGTACCTTATTTCTTCCGTAGCCCGTTCCGATAAGATATGCCAAATCCTTTGAGCTTTTAAGCTCGGGTACCTTTGCCACTGCTTCAGCCATTGCTATTTCTGCCGACTGTACGGGATTAATTTTACTTCTGTTCGTTACGTCGGATACCATTTTTCCGTTTTCATCAAGTATTACTACCTTTGTATAGGTTGAACCTACGTCACAACCGCCAAAATATTTCATCTGTATTTCTCCTTAATTTTCTGTATTCTGTTATCAGTGTGTTTATTACTACCACGCAAGTGTATCGTCAAACTCAACCAGCGTCGGATCAACAGGCTCTTCCTGAAGAACGGTAGTCATATACTTGTTGATATGTTCACGCATATCGCGCCTTGAAATTGTACGCGGGTCCATAAGGTCCTGCGGAACCCAGATAAAGTGAACGTCGCGTTCCCTCGCCTGGTCGTCAAAAATACCGTTAAGTCCGTCCATACCCTTACAGGAAATCTGGTCGTACATAATAACCATATCGGCGTTGAATTCCTCAACAATTCTCCAGAGCTCGTCAACTACGTTTTCATAGCCGCCCTTGGTATGCTTTCTCATAGTTGTACGCTGAAGAGTTTTTGCAAAGGTTGAAAGCGCCTTTTCCTTATCCTCGGTATCGTACATATAATAGGAAATCATCGTTTCCATATCCATAACAACGTTAACGCCCCAGCAGTTTTCAAGCCAGTTTGCAAGGCTTGTATAATAGTTTGCAGGGCAGGACCATACGATAGCTCTGTGGCGCATTTCCTTAGAGCATTTAACCCTGTTTTCATACGCATTCATCATAAGACGGTTAACCTTTTTGTCAACCTTGAGGAAGCGCTTATCCATACCGCCTGAGATATGGAAATAAAACAGTCTGTAAAGCCAGAAGGTAGCGCCCGTCATCTGGGGATAATCGGTTTTGTTAACCTCCCATTTCTGAATTTCATATTCAGTCTGCTTGTTATAAGTTTTCATTGCTGAGAAGAAGGCGTCCCAATCCCACTTTTCGCCGGTCTGTTCCTCAACGAACTGAATAGCGGACTTAACCTCGTCAACCGCGTACTGCTGAACGTCCTCTCCGTTATAGCGAAGCGGAACGTTGATTACCTGAGTCGGGATATTAAACCTTCTGTCAATATACGAAGAGTTCATAATCGAGCCGTCGCAGGGCATATTGCAGGTAAGCGAGCAAACGCCGACGAGCGGATAATCGTCATTGATTGCAACGCCTGCCTCAGCGGACGGGAGCGGGCAAACGTCGGCGGGAACGCCGTAACCCTCTGTAATATCAAGATAAGGCGGAGTTATATTCTGATCCACCATTGAGGTTAGGAAAATCGGAATAGTAGTAACGTGGTTATCCCTTAAACTCGGAAAACCTGCGATAAATTCAGAGGAAAAAATCTCGTCAACATTAACGGTTCTGTCCGCCCATTTAGGATTCTTATGAAAATGTCTGTCGTTAGCGAGAAGGAAGTTAATCAAGTCCGTAGTCGGCTTAACGAGCATATTCATATGGAGGTGGGTAATTCTGAGCTGCGGACCGCGCAGTCCCTCTGTATGCCTGTCAACCCATGCGGGAGCGCTGAGATAGCTTGCCATCCAGCGATAGCTCCATATCCCCTTAACGGTTGAAACGGGAGCCTTTGCGACCATAACGCCCATATCCTTCCAGGTAATGAGCCATCTGTAATAATCATAGAGCGTATCGGATATTCCGCGCCATTCTCTGTGCTTAAGAATACCCGTTTTATCCTTGTGGAGCAGGCCGAGGTTTTCAGGCTGATTTCTCCACAGTTTTTTAAGCTTTGCCTTTAAACTCATTTTGCCGCCTCCTTATCTTTCTGAATTTTCTTGATTTCAAGGCTTTCAACGAACGCCTGAACTCTCGTTCTGAGCTGTCCCGAAGCGCTTGCCGTATACTGACGGTCAACGCAGACCGACGGAATTCCGAAATCGTTTGTAATTATATGAGAAGCAAGCGCCCTCTCATATCCCCAGTACTCGCAGAATTTAAGCTGCTCGTAAAGCACGCCGTCTGCGTGGTAATCCTCAACAAGCTGCTTTACGTACTGCCGCCTGCCCTCGACCTTATCCTGCGCCATATAGCGCGGACACTGGCAGGTTTTCATATAGTGAAGAATAATCTGTTCAAGAACGTTGTGGTCATCGGTGAGTTTAATTTCCTCCCTGCCGGGAAGAGCGCCGAAGCAGAATCTATCAGCAACAACGAGCGCGCCGCTTTCCTCAATAAGCTTTGTAAAATCGGGGTCGTCCATCTCTGAGCCGACTACAACAATCTTCGCCCTGTAGTTTTTCTTCTCATCGGGCTTTCTCGTTTTAAGCTCCTCTGCAGTTTCCCTGAGCTTATCAATAATAAGGTACTTCGGGCAGCAGTATGTAATGAGGTTGAGAATGTGGAACTCGTATCCCGTAATCCTCGGGTTTTCCTCTTTTCTGTACTCACCTATTTCGGTAATAAGGCGGCAGACCTCGTTATGCTCCTCAACAGCTTTTCTCAAAGCCTCCTCGCTGATATCAACGCCGTAAACCTCGGCGAGTTTATCAAGCACCTTCTCCTGCATCTGCTGAACATAATGGCGCACCGTATGGGGCTGAATTTTAAACGGAACGTCCGAAATAGTTACAAAAAACTTTTCGTTATCAACAAGCTTAAGGATTTCAAAATGCTCATAGGCTCTGTTCATCTGAGAGCAGGTTTCGGAACCGAATAGCGCGTCAAGATGCTGGTATCCGCCCTCAATTCCCCTTTCAACAAGCGCCTTTGAAAAACCGCACAGAAAAGAGCTCATATAGTAGGTTGAAATATCAAGCGAGCCAGTTCTCGGCGCTCTGAGCCTTGTTGAAAAGCAGCCCGGGAGGTTAAGAAGCACCTCCGGAATATGGTAGCAGGTATAGGCAAGGCAGAGCTTTCCGTCCTTTTTCGCCTGCTGAACGAGCTCGTTATTAGCCTCCTGCAGCAGATTTTCAAAATAAAACAAATGCTTTAAATCTTTCATAAATATTACTCCACAATTATTCAAATTTTTTCAACGTCAAAAAATCTTCCCGTCGGGTAATTATTCTTGTACTCGTCGGTAATAATTTTATCCTTATAGAATCCCAGATTCAATCCGTAGTGACGGGCTTTGGATTCATAAGACGGGAGATACCAACCTGTAAAATCCATCAGCTTTCCGATATCGCGTTCATAACGGTATATCGTCGCATAGGTATCAAATATTCCGTCAGACGCATAGGCATACAAGACGCCGTCTTTAACAAGAAACTGTCCGAATCCCGTACCGTAATCGCCGATTTTTTTCAGCTTTTTACTGCTGACATCCAGTCTGTAAACGGAATTGTAATCCCCTTTAAACTTTAGAAGGTACAGCATTTTGCCTTCCATAGCAAAAACCTGCATTGTCTTAAGCGCGCCGTTTTTCAACACCTTATAACTCTTTTTTTTCTTAAAGTTGTATCGCTTAACGGCGGCTACGTCATATTCTTTATAATAAAGATTTCCCTTATAAGAGTACATCTGAGAGGGCTCTTTTTTGGTTATTCTTCTTTTGCCCTTGCCGTTGAGCTTGCATTCATAAAGCCCGTTGCTCTTTGCTCCATAGGGGTCAAACTTAAAATAAACCACTCTTTTGCAAGCAATCAAAAAGCTGTTTATATCGCCCTTTGCAATAACCTTGATTTTATGATTTTTTGTTGAATACCTTTTAAGATAGCCCGTATGTTCGTCAATATAGAAAACATAGTCTTTATAATACGCAACGGATACGGTAGCCGAGCTTATGCTCTTTTTTGATTTCTTGGCTTTTCCTTTAAGCCCGTTTCTTAAAATAAGCTTTTCCTTATGGCTGTCAATAAAAACGATTTTGTTCCCGTAATAGTTACAATCTATTCCGCTCTGAGAGTTGTACTGCCTTCTCTGTTCATCATAGTCTGAAGCAGAGGCTGTTAATCCCGACATACAGGTTATAAAAACACTTAAGGAAATCAAAAACGCTAAAACTCTTTTCATATATAACGCTCCTCAGCCTTTTAATATTTACTTAAGAAAATTTTTGTCATTTTTAATAAATAATCCCCGTTTTTTAACAAAATTATTATACCATAGATAATAGACCTTTTCAATAAAATGTTGCTGAATATCGTTAATACTCTCATAAGTGCTTATATTGACAAAAAAAATCAAATAAGTTATTATATAAAAAAATATAATTTAGGGGTACATATGAAAAAAACAGGTTCAAATAAACCACAGGATATTAATTACAGCAAAAAAGACCGCTTACTTATGGCACTTCTGACCGCTCTTTCGGTTAGTTTTACATATTTTTTCTACGGCCCTGTTAATATCTACAGCAATAATAAAGCAGAATTTATTTTTACGTTTAAGGATTTCATATTGCCGATAACCCTTGCTTTTATCGGCGCATTTATTATCCTGTCAGTATTCATTTATCTTCATAAAAGTTTTAAAATCAACGTTATAACCGCGGCTATAATTTCTCTTTTTATAAGCGGACTCATTGATAACAATATAATAAATAAAGTTGTTTACACAAGCGGCGACACTACTCCGCTTTCAAGAAGAAATCTTATAATCTTTTTTGTAACGTACTTTGTTATTTTTTACGCAACAATTTTTGTTTCCGTTCTTCTAAAGGAAAAATGGAAAAGTGTACTGATTTTTTTATGTGTTTTACTTTTCGGTTCAAACGCTGCAGTTACGGTTTCTGACTTTGCAACAAAGGATTTAATTCACGATACGGATATTAACTGCAATTACGTTGCCTCCGAAAAGGGGTTATACGAGGCTTCGGATAAAGAGAACATAATTGTTATTCTGTTTGACAGAATGGATACAAAATACTACGACAGCGTAGTTAAAAAATATCCCGATTATTTTGATAATATGAAGGGCTTTACGCTTTATGACAGTGCAACAACTACGTATTCCAGAACCTTTCCCGCCGTGTCTTCGCTCATAACGAATAAGCTCTATTTAAACGACGTTCCGCCTGAGGAATACTTTAAAACGGCGTATTCAACCTCTCCGTTTATGCACGATTTAAAGAAAAACGGCTATAATATCAACCTGTATATTGATAAGTACTATGAATATACGGACGCAGAGGTTATGAAGGATTACGTTGACAACGTTGAGCCGGTAACGGACTACAAACCGGATACTATAAGAATCTGGAAACATTTAACAAACCTTTCATTGGCAAGGAACTTTTCTTACTGGTTAAGCCGAACAAGCATTCTCAACGCTCTGGACGGCAAAACCGCAGACCTTTCAACCCTCGTCTGTGATGACGGAATATACCATGATAACGATGAACAGTTTTATAAAAGCCTGAAAAACAACGGGCTATCGCCTTCCGGCAATGAAAAGGATTTTAAATTCATTTATCTTCACGGCTCACACACGCCTATTATCCTCGGCGAAAACTGTGAGAAATCCGATAATGCAACCATTCAATCCCAGACAATCGGTTCGTTCAAAATTGTTTTTGAATATCTTGAACAGTTGAAAAAACTCGGAGTTTACGATAATTCAACAATCATTATTACCGCTGACCACGGCTTTGCGATAAGTGATTTTAAAAACTACTTTGATTGTGCTGAAGACGGAATAACAGCGTGTATGTTTGTTAAGCCGCGCGGCGCTCAGAACGAAAAGCTGATTACCTCATCCGCTGAGGTTTCAATAACAAATCTCGTTCCCGCCATAGTTCAGGATGCAAAGCTGAAAACAAATAATAAGTACGGCGAATCCATTCTTAATATCAAGGAGGGCGACAGCCGTACAAGAACGCTTTATCAGTCTGTTATTTCTAATAAGCGTAAACTGATACTAAACGAATATGAAATCAAAGGCAACGCAAAGGATTTATCAAACTGGAAATTAAAACAGCAGATTAAATCCGATTTCAGCGTATATTAAAACGGAGAAAAAATGCAAACTATATCTATTCCATTCGGCTGGATAATGCGGTTTTGCTATAATCTGCTTTCAAATTACGGGCTTGCGATTATTCTGTTTACCGTTATTACAAAAATAATTCTTCTACCCGTTGCTCTGTGGACGCAGCAAAACTCTGTTAAATTAGTTAAAATTCAGCCGCAGTTAAACTACATAAAGGCTAAATATTTTGGGGATAAGGACAAGATATCCGACGAACAGCTGAGTTTGTATAAGAAGGAAAAATATAATCCCTTTATCGGAATGGTTCCGATGATAATTCAGATTTTTATTCTGATGTGTCTTATTCAGATTATATATAACCCTCTTACTCATATTTTAGCTCTCCCGCAGAGCGTAATTGACAGCGTAATAAACGCAGTTATCGCTGCAACGGGGCTTGATATTGATACGGCTTCAATTCAGCTTTTATCGGTAACCGAAATTCAAAACGGGCTTAATATGGGAAGCATTGACGTTTCCGCAATTAGGTCACTTGATATGAATTTACTCGGATTTGATTTATCCGTAGTTCCCGTTAAGGAAGGAGGAAAGTATTTCCTCGTCCCGATAGCAGCGGGAGCATTTTCGCTTTTGCTCTCTTTTTCCCAGAATATTTTCAATCCCCTTCAGGCTGAGCAGAATAAGCTTACTCAGTATTCAACCGCCGCGGTATCCGTTGGTATTTCCCTTATTCTCGGCGGCTTTGTTCCTGCGGGAATAGGCTTTTACTGGATAATAAGCAACGTTTTAACCATAGTACAGCAGTTCCTTCTCAACGTAATAATCAACCCCAAAAAGCATATTGACTATGCGGAGCTTGAAAAGAGCAGAGAAGAGCTTGAAAAAATCACTTCATTAAGCAAAAAGACCAGACTTAAGAGAAGCGACGAAAACTATAAAAGGCAAAAGGCGGACTGCAAAAAATTTTTTTCGGTTGCAAACAAGCACTTTGTAATCTATGCCGAGGGCGGCGGATTTTACAAATATTTTGAACATATTATCGCCTACCTTTTAGAGCATTCAAACATCATAATACATTACATTACGAGCGACCCTGATGACAATATTTTTAATATTGCAAAAACAGAGCAGCGAATTAAGCCATATTTTATCAGTTCGCAGAGAATGATAACCGTATTTATGAAAATGGATGCTGATATTGTACTGATGACGACTCCCGACCTTGAAAACTATCAGTATAAAAGGTCATACGTCAGAAAAGATATTGAATATATTTACGTTGTTCACGGACCTATGAGCACTCATATGGTTATGAATAACGGCTGCCTTGACCATTTTGATACTATTTTCTGCGTTGGCGAATTTCAGATTCCCGAAATCAGAAAGCAGGAGGAGATTTATAAGCTCCCCGAAAAGAATCTCGTCGTTTGCGGTTACGGTTTTCTTGAAAAACTTTACAGGGATTACCAAAACACGAAGAAAAACGAAAGAGAAAAGAAAAAAATACTCATTGCTCCCTCGTGGCAGGAGGATAATATCCTTGACAGCTGTATTGATTCTCTGCTTGACGGACTGCTCGGAAAGGGCTTCAGCGTTCATCTTCGCCCCCACCCCGAGTACGTTAAGCGCTACAGACCTAAGCTTGACAGAATTCTTTCCAAATACGAAGGCGCAAAGGATTTTGTATGTGAGCTCGATTTCAGCGACAGCAGTTCAATCTATAACTCCGATATACTTATTACCGACTGGTCGGCTACCGCTTATGAGTTTTCATACGTTACGCTGAAGCCGAGCGTTTTCATTAACACCAAACCTAAAATCTATAATAAGGAATACAAGCAAATAGGAATTGAACCGCTTGAAATCACGCTAAGAGACAAGATAGGCCGCAGCTTTAATCCCGACAGCCTTGACGGTATCGCAAACGCTGTAAGCGAAATGATTGATAATGCCGATGAATATGAAAAAATTATTCTTGAGGCAAGAAATAAGTACGTTGCAAACTTCGGCGAAAGCGGAAAGATTGCAGGAAGATATATTGTTAATTCACTAATAGAAAAATCCAAAAATCAGGAGGATAAAAAATGACGCTCTTTAAGATGTATATTGACCCCTCTGTTATGAGCTATACTATTCAGATTGTTGCCGGCGCGGTAATTACAGTCGGCGCAATAGTAGGAATAGTTTTCCGCAGAATGAAAAAGAAGGTTAAAAACACACTCAACATTGATGAAAACAAAAACAAAGAGGTTGAGGAAGAGGTTAAATTTACCGACGAAGAAGAATAAATTCATATACGGAGAGTATGTATGTTATTTGGCATTTCAGCAGGTGTTACCTGGGCTCTTGAAACAATAATAATAGGCATAGCCCTCGGAATGACGCCCTTTATTGAGGATAAAAGGGCGGTTTTTCTTGCGCCGTTTGTAAGCACCTTTATTCACGACGGTTGCTCCGCAATCTGGGCGTGCATTTATAATACTTTCAGAGGACAGCTTCCCGACGTTTTAAAAGCGCTGAAAACAAAAAGCGGAAAATTTGTTATGCTTGCAGGCATTATCGGCGGCCCCGTAGGTATGACGGGCTATATAATGTCCATTAACTATATGGGCGCTTCAATAGGCGCTGTTGCGAGCGCGGTATTCCCCGCTATCGGCGCCGTTCTTGCGTATATATTCCTGAAAGAAGAAATGAAATGGTACCGCTGGGTACTGCTTGGGATTACCCTGCTCGGCGTTTACGGGCTCAGCTATTCGCCCGAAATATCAATAAACAATTTCTGGCTCGGTATTACGGGCGCGCTTATGTGTTCCTTCGGCTGGGGAATTGAGGCGGTAATCCTTGCAAAATGCTTTAAGGACCCGTCTGTTAAAAACGAATACGCCCTTCAGATAAGACAGACGACCTCCGCCCTTATCTACGGAGTTATCCTGCTCCCCGTTCTGAAAGGCTGGGGCTTTACGGTTAATCTCTTTAAGGGAGAGAGCATAAAGGTACTGCCTATAATAGCTTTAGCAGCGCTTTTCGCAACAATATCCTACCTCTGCTACTACAAGGCAATAGCAAAAATAGGCGCCTCAAAGGCAATGGCGCTTGACGTTACCTACGCGGCATGGTCAATTTTCTTCACGGTTGTAATACTGAGGGATTATTCAGTACTTTCGCCGCTTACGGTAAGCTGCGCATTAATTGTAATAGTTTGCGGCATTCTTGCCGCGGCAGACTTCAAGGAACTTAAAAAGAAAAATTAAACTCGAGGCAAAGCTATGAAACTGTTAGTCAACGATAAAGTAATTAAAAATGTTTTAGAGAGGATAGGCGTTAATTACTCTGTTAACGGCACGCCTTTTGAGATAGACGGGTACAGAATGACTATCGAAAACGACGGACATTTTTATCTTCAGGAAGTTGAGGAGGAAATAAACACCTTCTGCATTGTTGAAACAGAAAACGAAGCTTGCTTTACCTTAGATAAATTCCAACACCCGTTCGTTTATACAAAAATAAAAGCTGAAATTAAACAAAAAACGCTCATTCTGCAGTCTGAAAATACGCATGGAGAAGAAACCGTATTTGTTTATAAAAAGACTAGAAATTACGTTCTCCCGGATATTAACGAATTCATAGAGTTAACCGATGAACACATAAACAATCTGTCACATTGCGATATTTTCCTTACAATACCCGGAAAGTATAACAGTGATGTTGATTTGTCCGCCCTGAAAGACAACGGTACATCGGAATTATTCGGGTATTACAAAGCCAATATTAATGATGTTACAAAGCACGAGATTGCAGGTTGGGCTAACAGCGAATTCAACAGAATATACGCCGGCGACGTAACTCTTAATATAAAAACCGATAATAAAGGCTATACTCAGTTTGCTCAGGTGTACATAGTTTACCATATCACCGGAGTATGTGTTGTTGAGTTCTATATTCCAAACTGTTATATCGGCGGTAACAAAATTATAAACTATTTTTGCGAAGATTTAATAGAGTATTCTTTTAATTCCGAAAAGCCCTGTTCCTCGCGCGAATTGCTTGAAAAGCTGTCTATTCGTCCTTTCGGCACAAAGCGAAGTATGGTTTTTGCTTACGGTAATGTTAACGAGCAGGAAATAGTACGGGCTCTTATGAATGAGGAAAACCCTTATACCCGTTTCAAGGACGACTATATTAAAGAAATATTATCGGACAATATAGCGGTCTATAATTCAGCCGATGTTTATGTTTCTCCAACAACAATAATTGAAATCTGCAAAGATAACACCGCTAATCAAAGCCCGTCAGAACGGCTTGAATATCAAATTATGGAGCTGTTCTTTGTTGAACTTTTATTGATTCAGGATGCTTCAATAGACAAAGTTTACCGTCAGCTTCAATGTGAAAAAGAAAGAGTTATTAAAGGCAGCGAGGGCATTGATGATTCAATAGAATACCTTGATCAGTTAAGTTATGACCTGAGCGAGTGCATAAAATTTTCAGATTATTCAATGTACCGCTACCCCGTAACCAAAGCTTCTGCCGAAAAAATAACAAAGAAGCTTGAAATTGATAAGATTTACAAAAAATATGAAGAAAACCGAACGGTTATAGAAACGCTTATCAGTATTAACGAACGCAAACGATTTTCACAGGCGGACAGAGTTGAACAACGATTTCTGCTTATTATCACTATCATAAGCGCCCTTGACGCAGTTTTGGAAATACTTACGCCTTTGAACATAATATGGCTAAGGTACGTTATTTCCTTTGCCTCAATAGGAATTATCCTTGCGCTATACTTCTATTTTAAATTCAAAATTAAAAACAAAAGGGGCAAAAACACAAATGAACAAAAATAGAAAAGCTGAGCATTTTGAACAGACAAAACTGAAAAATATTCGTACATTTACAATTAACCCAAGCCGCCTTTTTCGCCAGGAACGCGACTGGAGTTGTGCATTTGCGTGCATAAGAACGCTGTTATCAGTTAACCATTCCGATATTGCAGACGAGGACAGTTTTATTAAAAAATACAGCCTTACCCCGAAGGCTTATTTTTCCAGGGATATAAAAAAGCTCGGTATCCTGAATGAAAACGATGCAATTTTCGGCTGTGATATAAGCGAGGAAATAACATTTGACTACATTATAAAGCTAATTCAAAAAGGCTATGGAGTTATGCTTGAGAGCATGATAAACTATTCGCACTGGATGGTCCTTTTAGCGTGTTATCCTCTAAACGGAAGCAACAAAGAAGAGTGCTCGCTTGTGTTTTTTGACCCGTATTACAATGAAATACGCATTATGAGACTGGATGAATTTGAAACAGTTTGGTTAGACGGCGACCACGAGAGCAATGGGATAAAAAAGGATTTTATTGCTATAAAATAAACAAAACTCTGAGCATATAAGTGCTCAGAGTTTTATTTTTGCCTTAAAGCTCAACTGTTTTGAGCTTTGACCATTTTGAAACGAATTTCTTTTTACCTACCTTAGTGTAGGAGCGAACGCGGATATAATAGGTTTTTCCGCTCTTAAGCTTTTTGATAGTTGCAGAAGCCTTTGCGGGATTAGCTATCTTAACGGTCTTTTTGTTTTCAAAATACTCGTTTGTTGCGTACTTAATCTCATAACCGCTTGCTTTTTTATCCTTTTTCCAGCTTACCTTAATCGCTTTGTTCAGCGCCTTAGCCTTCTTGATTTTAAAGGACTTTGACCTTACCTTAACGTAAAAATCGGTCCATTCGGGGTTGGTTTTGAGCTCAGCCCTTTTGCCTTTGAATGCCTTGCCTGCAAGCTCTTTGCCGTAAAGCTGATAATCAAACCACGCTATCATATACGGGAAGGTCTTTTCGCAGCTGTCAGCGTGCTCAACGCCCTTCATTCTTGCAAGATAAATATCTGTATTTCTTTTAATAGCCTGAAATGCGGGGAAAAGACTTGATTCAAACGGAGCGATAATATTAGCGTCCGTTCCGCCTGTTCCGCCTACTAAAAGAGTAGGAAGCTTAACGGTGTCTGGGTCGTACGGGCAATTCTGAATAGGCGAATTTTCAAGCGCCTGCGATGGAAGCGAAGCCATAAAGATTGCCTTATAATACTTTGCATTTTCATACTTTTCAGGGTCAGACATACTGATTGTACAGGTTGCGCCCTGTGAATGACCTGCAAGAACGACTTTCTTTAAATCAAGCTTATTATAAATCTTGCTGCCTTTTTTCTTGTTTATTTTCATCAGCTTTGTAAAGCCCGCGTCCATACTCGTACCAAGACCTGTGTTCTGGTCAGTATTACAAAGGCAGACATAGCCGTGAGAAGCGGCAATGCTAAGGAATTCGGAAGTACCGTTATTCTTCTCATAGTCCGAGCCCGTTCCGTTACAGTAAAGAAGAACGGGGCGCTTACTGAGTTTTTTAATGTTTTTCGGGTACCATACCTTATAGGTAAAATCATTGCCCTTAACCTTATAGGTCAAAGTGCTTACTGCGTACTTGCCGTTTTTTGAATAGTGGTCAAATACCTCCTTGCCGGCTGCCGAGGCTGTAATCGGAAGTGCGGATACAACCATTAAAACCGCAAGGAAAATCAATACTATTTTCTTTTTCATAAATATCCCTCCCTTAAAGATACAATTTCATTGTACATTGTTTTATCCGTAAAATCAACTAATATTGTAATTAATAGAAAAATATGATATATTATATATAACAAATTAAGGAGAAACGGCTATGAATAAAGACTTTAAAGGAACAGTTGACGGGAAAAAATACGTCCCCTACAACGAGAGAACGGGCAACGAATCCGTTGTTTATTTCACTCGCGATTTATCCCCCGAAGGACTTTTAAAGATTTACAAAAAGGTAAGCGCAGAACTTACAGGAAAAATCGGAATAAAGCTCCATACGGGCGAAAAGAACGGGCCGAACATCATTCCGCGCCCGTGGGTTAAAAACCTTATTGAAAAGGAACTGCCCGACGCTGCCATAGTTGAAACAAACACCTACTACGAGGGAGACAGATACACAACCCAACAGCACAGAGAAACTCTTGAAGTAAACGGCTGGAATTTCTGCCCCGTAGATATTATGGACGAGGACGGCACCGTTGCGCTCCCCGTTAAAGGCGGAAAATGGTTTAATGAGATGTATATGGGCAAGAACATAACCAACTACGACTCCCTTCTTGTTCTCACTCACTTTAAAGGGCATATGATGGGCGGTTTCGGCGGCTCAAACAAGAATATCGGAATAGGCTGCGCTGACGGAAGAATCGGCAAAAAGATGATTCACACCGCCGAGGGCAGCAACAATATGTGGAGCATTGCCGAGGAGGAGCTTATGGAGAGAATATCCGAGAGCTCAAAGGCAACGGTTGATTACTTCGGTAAGAACATTACGTTTATAAACGTTCTGCGAAATATGTCCGTATCCTGCGACTGCGAGGGCTGCGCGGCAATGCCCGTTGTAACCCCTAATATCGGAATTCTCGCTTCAACGGATATCTGCGCGGTTGATACGGCTTCAATTGACTTGGTATACGCTCTTGATGAAAAAGACCACGCGGACCTTATTGAAAGAATTCAGACCCGCCACGGTCACCGCCAGCTCAGCTATATGAAGGAGCTCGGAATGGGCAACGATAAGTACGTTCTCATTGACCTTGATAACGACGAAAAGCGTATTTACCCGAAGGACGCGGTTGAAGACGTTATCCCATTTGAAAAAGACAATAGGTAAAAACGATAATAAATCCAGATTAAAAAAAGGAATTGCAAAACGCAATTCCTTTTTGTTTATTTATCAGTCTTTTCTCGGTCTGTGGGGACGGTTGCCCTTTTTCTTAGGCGGCGCGTCGTCAATCTCGTTTTCGGGAGTCATACCCTCAAGTTCAATGAGTGCGTCGCGGCGGGAAAGGTCAATCTTACCCTCATCGGTAATGCCGATACATTTAACGATGATGCTGTCGCCAACGTTAACAACGTCCTCAACCTTGTTTGTTCTCTTAACGTCAAGGCGTGAGATATGAACAAGTCCCTCTTTACCCGGAGCGATTTCTACGAAAGCGCCGAAATTCATAAGTCTTGTTACAACGCCGTTATAGAAAGCGCCAACCTCGGGGTCGGTAGCAATAAGGCGTACAACCTCAACAGCTGAATCGCACTTATCAGCGTCCTGACCTGAAACGAATACTTTTCCGTCCTCTTCAATTTCAATCTTAACGTCAAAGTCAGCCTGAATCTGCTGAATAACCTTACCGCTCTTACCGATAACGTCGCCGATTTTATCGGGGTCAATGGAAATAACCTTCATCTTCGGAGCGTACTTTGAAAGCTCTGCTCTCGGTTCGCTGATAACGGGAAGCATAATCTCATCAAGGATGTACTCTCTTGCCTTATGAGTTTTAGCAAAAGCCTCTTTGATAATTTCAGGAGTAAGACCGTGAACCTTGAGGTCCATCTGGATTGCCGTAATACCTTTCTTGGTACCCGCAACCTTGAAGTCCATATCGCCGTAGAAATCCTCAAGTCCCTGGATATCAACCATAGTCATAAAGTCGCCGTAAACGCCCTCATCGCCTGTGATAAGGCCGCAGGAGATACCTGCAACGGGAGCTTTAATCGGAACGCCTGCTGCCATAAGAGCAAGGGTTGAGCCGCAGATTGAGCCCTGCGACGTTGAGCCGTTTGAGGAGAGAACCTCTGAAACGACGCGGATTGTATACGGGAATTCCTCTACTGAAGGAATAACGGGAAGGAGCGCCTTTTCAGCAAGCGCGCCGTGACCGATTTCACGTCTGCCCGGACCTCTTGAAGGCTTGGTTTCGCCAACAGAGTATGAGGGGAAGTTATAGTGGTGGATATATCTCTTTTCGGTCTGCTCATCAAGTCCGTCAAGCGACTGTGCGTCGCGGATACCGCCGAGAGTAGCGATAGAGAGCACCTGAGTCTGGCCTCTTGTGAATAAGCCTGAGCCGTGAACGCGTGAGAGAAGGTCAATCTCAGCATTAAGAGGACGGATTTCGTCAATACCTCTGCCGTCAACTCTCTTATGCTCATCCTTCAGCCAAGCGCGTACAACGTGCTTCTGAACGAGATACATAATTTCATCAAGCTTTTCGGGGTTCTCCTCAAAACGCTCGTCAAACTTTTCGTGAACTGCATCGTAAATTGGAAGGAGTCTTTCATCGCGTACGTTCTTATCGTCCGTATCAAGCGCTTTTTTAACGTCCTCAATGCAGAATTCCTCAATCTCCGCCATAATTTCAGGGTCAGGATTTGAGCTTTCATATTCAAACTTCGGCTTACCAACTTCTTCAACGATACCGTTGATGAACTGAACAATCTTCTTATTCTCCTCGTGGCCTGCCATAATTGCGTTAAACATAGTGTCGTCGTCAATTTCGTTACCGCCTGCCTCAATCATAGCTACGAGGTCAGCGGTTGAAGCAACCGTAAGCACGAGGTCGCTCTTTTCTCTCTGCTCAAGAGTCGGGTTGATAACGATTTCGCCGTCAACAAGACCAACGTTTACGCCTGAAATCGGGCCGTCCCACGGAATATCTGAAATAGCGATAGCAGCGGAAACGCCAATCATAGCGGTAATTTCGGGAGAGCAATCGGGGTCAACGGACATAACCGTTGCAACTACCGAGCAGTCGTTTCTTAAATCCTTAGGGAAGAGCGGGCGGATAGGACGGTCAATACAACGTGACGTAAGGATAGCCTTTTCGCTCGGTCTTGCTTCTCTTCTCTGGAAGGAGCCCGGGATTTTACCTACGGAGTATAATTTCTCCTCATAGTCTACTGAAAGCGGGAAGAAGTCAACGCCCTCTCTCGGCTTTTTTGATGCGGTTACGTTACAGAGAACCTCTGTTTCGCCGTAACGCGCAAGGATAGACGCGTTTGCAAGCCCTGCCAT
The DNA here is from genome assembly GCA_002371215.1 of Ruminococcaceae bacterium UBA3751. Lineage (GTDB taxonomy): Bacteria > Bacillota > Clostridia > Oscillospirales > Acutalibacteraceae > Eubacterium_R. Next base: position 44,474 of record DFGL01000024.1, read on the forward strand.
CTTACCCGTTTCAAGGGTAAGCTTTCTGCCTGCAAGCTCTGTTTCCCATACTTTAAAATTCTTGAAAAACATTTTTTTACCTCTCTTTAATTTATTTTCAAAAGGAGGATAAATTGTAATAAATTAAATACATCAAGCATTTTGAGATATTTAATTTATCACAATTACAGCTCCTCCTTAATGAATTTAAAACAACGAAGCAGACGATACATTGCGTATCGTCTGCTGTTTAATTAGTCCTCTGAGTCAGCGATGTTGCGCTCAAGAGTATTACGGATACCAAGCTTTGAGATAAGCTCACGGTATTCGTTAACGTCCTTCTTATAGATGTAAGCAAGAAGGTTTCTTCTGTGACCTACCATCTTAAGAAGACCGCGGCGTGAGTGATGGTCCTTCTTATGAATCTTGAGGTGCTCTGTGAGCTCCTTGATTCTGAAAGTAAGAACTGCAACCTGTACCTGAGCTGAACCTGTGTCGCCCTCGTGAACAGCGTACTCTTTAATAATAGCCTGCTTCTGTTCCTGTGTCATTATCTTTTCCACCTTTCATAATATTTGCCTTATGCGAATAACGCAGTAGCGGGAAGGTGACCCCCGAAACCGAGTAATTCGTTTACAGCAAAAGGGATTATAACATATAAATTATAATTTGTAAAGAAAAATTTTTTATTCGTATCTTAAAATTTGTATTATCATAATAGAGGCGACGCATAAAAGATAAAAAAGGCGCAGAAAAAAATCTTGACTTTTGTTAATAATGTGTTATAATTTATAAGCCGCATATTATGGGCAGATGAGAAGTTCGTCTATCCTAAGTGATTATTAAATCACGAAAAAGGTTCGGACGACGCCTATCGTAGCGAGTCTTATGAAAGGTAGAATAAGCTATGTACGCAGTTATCGTTACAGGTGGTAAGCAGTACAAGGTTGAAGAGGGCGACGTTCTCTACATTGAGAAGCTCGGCGTTGAAGCTGAGGATGAAATCACCTTTGACAACGTTCTTGCAGTAAGCTCGCTTGCAGGCTTCAAAGCAGGCAAGGATTGCGAAAACGCAACGGTTAACGCTAAGGTTATCAAGAACGGCAAGGCTAAGAAAATCACTGTTTTCACCTACAAGCCAAAGAAGAACGAAAAGCGCAAGATGGGTCACCGTCAGCCTTACACCAAGGTTGAGATTACCAAAATCAACGCATAATGATCAGAGTTCAGTTTTTTAAAAAGGGCGATATGCTGACAGGCTTTGAAAGCAAGGGACATTCGTACGCTGCCGAATGCGGAAGCGACATTGTCTGCGCCTTCGTTTCAAGCGCCTGCTATATGACAGCCAATACCGTAACGGAAATTCTTTCCCTTGACGCCGCCACGCGCGACGGAGACGGATATATGAGGCTCAGCATTAACTCTTCGCCCGAAAAGGCACAGGATATTTTAAACGGTATGAAGCTGCATTTAACCGAGCTTCAGAAGGAATATCCCGAAAACATAAAAGTAACAATCACGGAGGAATAACAATGCTTAAATTAAATTTACAGTTATTTGCTCATAAGAAAGGAATGGGTTCTACAAAGAACGGCCGTGACTCCGAGTCAAAGCGTCTCGGCGCAAAGAGAGCCGACGGACAGTTCGTACTTGCAGGCAACATTCTTTACCGCCAGAGAGGAACTCATATCCATCCGGGTAACAACGTAGGAATCGGCTCTGACGATACTCTTTTCGCTCTTATTGACGGAACAGTAAGATTTGAAAGAATGGGTAAGGACAGAAAAAAGGTTTCTGTTTATCCTGTTGAGCAGTAATAGAAAACTAAAAGACCGCGTTTGCGGTCTTTTTTGTTTTGTTAATACTCGTATTCCGCAAGCATTTCAAAATGCTCGGGAAGATTATTTATTCTTTCCTTTATGAACAGCGGATAGAGGTATTGTTCATTCAGGGAAGCAATGCTGAGCCATTCAAAAACTTCGTTGTTTTTTGTTTCAAGCCCGATAAATTTTTCGTGATTAACAAGGTCTGTATCGGACACGTCAACAAGATAATAAACGCATAGTTCGTGGAATTTTTCTTTACACTCGTCCTCAACAAAGAACGTCTGCGCAAGCCAAAGCGGTCTTACAATCTTTGCGCTAATACCAAGCTCCTCCCTCAGTTCTCTTTTAATTGCGTTATCGGCTGTTTCGTTCAGAGCCACTCTGCCGCCCGGGAGAAAATAATACGGCGTATTATTATTTTTCATAGCGAGCAGCTTGTTGCCGTGAGTGATAATGGCACAAACTCTGTAGTTGAAAATTCCGTTTTCAGTTTTAAACGTTAAGTCCATATTCCTTCCGAAAAAAATAGCCTGCCATAAAATGACAGGTTGATGTAACAGCATCCAAAATTATTTATCGGGCGTTAACGCTGTGTTCGGAATGGGAACAGGTATACCCGACGCAAAAAAGTATATCATAAGGCATAGTTTTTGTCAACAAGGCTTTTTTGCAAGAAAAACTGCAAATAATAATAACTGTTGACTTTTGGAATTTATTTAGTAAAATATATATGACATTTTATATAAAGAGGAAAAAATATGTTAGAGCTTAAAAACATATCCTTTGACGTTCCGCAGGATAGCGGACAGAAGGAAATCATTAAAGATATAAGCCTTAAAATAGGCGGCAACAAGCTCGTTGTTATTACAGGACCGAACGGCGGCGGTAAATCAACAATGGCTAAGCTTATTGCGGGAATTGAAAAACCCACCGCAGGAAAAATCTATTTTGAGGGCGAGGACATTACGGAAAAGAGCATTACCGAGCGCGCCAACCTCGGCATCAGCTTTGCTTTTCAGCAGCCCGTACGTTTTAAAGGAATTGAGGTTGTTGACCTTCTGCGTCTTGCGGCAAAGAGAGATTTATCTATCGGCGAGGCGTGCGACTATCTTTCAAAGGTAGGACTCTGCGCGAGGGATTATATCAACCGCGAGGTTAACGCAAGCCTTTCGGGCGGCGAGCTAAAGAGAATTGAAATTGCAACAGTTCTTGCAAGAGGAACAAAGCTCTCCGTTTTTGACGAGCCGGAGGCGGGAATTGACCTCTGGAGCTTTAACAGCCTTATCTCGGTTTTTGAAAAGCTTAAAGCCGAAAGCAATAATTCTATTCTCATTATCTCCCATCAGGAGAGAATTCTTAACATTGCGGACGAGGTTGTAGTTCTTGACAGCGGAAGAATAACAAAGCAGGGACCGAAGGAGGAAATACTTCCCCAGCTTCTCGGAACTGCTTCTGCGGTTGGCAGCTGCACAAAACTTACGGGCGAGGAGGATGAATAATGGATTTTGTTAACGATATTCAGAGCAGGCTTCTTGCCGAAATTGCGGGCATTACCTCAACCCCGAAGGGAGCGTACAACATCCGCGCAAACTCTCAGCTTGCGGCGAGAAACACAACGGAAAACATTGACATTACAACTAAAACGGACAAGCCCGGAATCGATATCCGCATTAAAAGCGGAACAAAGGGCGAAAGCGTTCACATTCCCGTAGTAGTAAGCGAAAGCGGTATTAAAGAAACCGTCTACAACGATTTCTTTATCGGCAACGACTGCGACGTTACAATTGTTGCGGGCTGCGGTATTGATAACTGCGGCGCTCACGACAGCCAGCACGACGGAATTCACCGCTTTTTCGTAGGCAAAAACTCCCACGTTAAGTATGTTGAAAAGCACTACGGCTCAGGCGACGGCAGCGGTAAACGAATTCTCAATCCTCAGACGGAGGTTTACCAGGAGGAAAACAGCACCGTTGAAATGGAGATGGTTCAGATTAAAGGCGTTGACAGCACCGTAAGAACCACCCTTTCCGAGCTTGATAAAGGAGCAACCCTTCTCGTGCGCGAAAGACTTATGACTCACGGCAACCAGCATGCCGAAAGCGTTTATACCACAAAGCTCAACGGCGAGGATTCAAGTGCAGACGTAATTTCACGCTCAGTTGCAAAGGATAATTCGTACCAGAAATTTGACAGCATTATCGTTGGCAACGCAAAATGCAACGGCCATACGGAATGCGACGCAATTATTATGGACGACGCAAAAATTCTTGCTGTACCTCAGCTTGAGGCTAACGATATTGACGCGGCGCTTATCCATGAGGCGGCTATAGGAAAAATTGCAGGCGAGCAGATAATAAAGCTTATGACTCTCGGCTTAACCGAGCAGGAGGCTGAGGAGCAAATCATCAGCGGTTTCCTTAAATAAAAACAAAAACACCGAAATTCACTTTTGTGAGCTTCGGTGTTTTTATTTGTTTTTTAATTATCAGGTAGTACCTTCAAGTCCTCTGTTTATCGGATTGAAATACGTATCTCTTATAGCTCTTCCTAAAAGGACCAAAGCGGCTAAAGCAAGGATTGAAATAAGCGCAACAATTAAGCCGTATTCAACCATACCCTGACCGTTTTCATCTATGAAAAATGCCATATGCTTTCCTCCAGTCAATAATAGTAATATATACAAATAAATATAAAAATCATATTTACTGTTTAATTGTACAGTATTTTTCAACAATAGTCAATAATTTTTGGTAAAAAATGTTGATAATTCTTTAAATAATATTTTTTACACAATAAAAACATCGACAAATACAAAAAACAACACACCCTACGGTGTGTTGTTTTTTGGCGTCCCCGAAGGGAGTCTCTTCTCAGCTATCGAACAGTCCACCGGACTGTTCTCCCAATCGGCTCACTTGCTGCGAGCCTCTTGGAGTTCGTTTCTCCTCCCTTCTTAAAAAAACAACACACCCTACGGTGTGTTGTTTTTTGGCGTCCCCGAAGGGAGTCGAACCCCCGGCCTTTCGCTTAGGAGGCGAACGCTCTATCCAGCTGAGCTACGGAGACATATCGCCCGTTTTCTGCGGGCTAATATATATTATCAGTATAATTATAAAAAGTCAAGATTAAATTAACTGCTATGAGCCTTGTATTTTTCCCCCGTTAACGCTTCAAAGGAGGTTTTAACCGCTTCCTCGCTCATATCACATTCAAGAACATAGGCGGGCACGTTTTTAAAAAGACTGTCAAGCAAATCAAGGGTTTTAACAACCGCTTCAGCCTCATACGGCATAAACAGCTGGTTCATAATTTCGCTTAGGATTTCGCTCGGCTTAACCTTTTTTATTCTGTTTATCTCTCCCCTGCGGATAAGACAGAGGGCGCTGAGCTTAACGCTTGAGCCGTTTTGATAGCCCTCTTTTCCGCAATACGGCGTTGCATATGCCTCAACCGCACCGTCTTCAATATGGAGAATAGGCTTATCGCCGTTTACAATTTCAACATTTTCAATAAACTTTTTCCAGAGCATAATATGGGTAGTTTTTCCCGTTCCGCTCGGAGCTGTAAAAAGATAACCCTTATCGTTATACGAGATAACTGCGCCGTGGAAAACCATTCTGTTAAACAGCGGAAGCTGCTTTGCAATTTCGCGGTAAACGCAGATGCTTTCAGCATATCCCCTTTTCGGATTATACGGAGAAACGGCGATTTCCTCGTCAATTTCCTCCTCCCTGACGGAAACGGAAAAATCCGATTCACCCTCGGTTAAATACCTTTTGCAAAAGCGCATTGTATATTCGTAATTTGTATTGACATCAATATTCAGTTTTGCAAATTCAACTTTAAAATTAAACATACTCTACCCTGTTATTTTTTTTTTTATTTCTGTAATGAAGGAAATCGCTCAGATAGCGGTAAATAAATGCAACAATAAAGGTTACAACGATTAGTTTGCCGAGGGTCAGCGGCATATTAAATACAAGCGTACCCTGCATAAGCGAATCAAAATGTATCGGATTTATATGAAGGTAACCCGCTATAGTATCTATTGCGTTCTGATAATACTGAAGATAGGCTTCCTCAGTATGTCCCGCTTTTCCGAACTGCTTAAAAATAAGAGGAAGAACAACGTAATTCACAGAGAAGAAAGTTAACACTGTTGTTATAACAGCGCCGAGCAAACCGCTTTTTATAATCTGCTTTGAGCGCTTTCTTTTAGGAAGCCTTTCTTTTTCGCGTTTTCTTTCAAGCGCTCTCGGTGAGAACATTCCTCTGGTATAAATCAGGCTTGCAATAATTACAAAAACTGAATCCAGCATAGTGTTTGACAATGCGGTTGCTATAACTTTTTTATGGAATATCAGAATATAAAAAACATTTTTAAGCAGCGTTACTGCAATTCCCACAACAGGTCCGTAAGCTACAGCGGCGAGCAGCTCGGGAATTGCGGATAAGTCCATTGTAAGCGGCAGCGGAGTAAGCGGTACTCTGAATTTAAAAACCTGAAGAACTACCGCTGCAAATTCAATAACAGCACAGCAGAAAACCATTCTTGCATACAGTCTTACCTTGGGCTTTTCGTTAATCCTGCCTGAAGTTATATTGCCCTTTAGCTTTTTCTTTTTTTCATCTTCTTTAAATAAGCTTTTTGCAGCGTCGTTATTATCTTCGTTTTCAGCGGCAGCTTCCTCTACGGGAGCCTCAGCTTCATCGGGAATACTCTCGCTCTCAAGCTCTTCAAGCTTTTCCTTATCGTGCTCAAGGTAAGCCTCATAGCGCTCTCTTCCGCTTTTATATTCCTTATTTTCGCCGTCTTTTTTATAAATTGACTTTTCCTTTTCCTCGTCCTTACCGCGGATATACTTTGATTTTTTGGGCTCGTTCTTATCGCGGAGGTACTTCGATTTATTGCTGTTTTCCATTTTCTCACCTACTTAGTTTTAATAATTGATTTTATCCGGTGAATTGCGTGGGAAAAATTAAACGCCTTAAGCTTTGAAAAAAACCTGTACGTCCAACAGATAATGAGTGGATAATTTCTCTCTCTGCAAACGGGGTATTCAAGGCAGATATAATCCTTCTTCGGAAAGAATATATTAAGCATATGCTTAAGCTTTGCAAAGCGGATACCGTCTTTTTTATCTTTTCTTATATTGTTTCGGATAAAAAGCTCCTCGCTTCCGTGGTTACAGCCGTTGATAATATCGCTTACGGTTTCGCTTAAATCAAGCGAGGATTTTATATTCTCAAACCATTCGCCCTCAAGGGCAAAAAGCTTATCGTAACTGTCTCTGAGGCTGTTTTCATCTATTACTTTATTGATAAAATCTGAGTCGGTTTTATCCTGAAAGGCTTTTTTTAAATAATACAAATCAAGGATACGTCTTATTCCGCAGCCCGCCACCTCAAAATGTGCGATAATATGAATAATTGAATAAAGATAATAATAGGTATCGCTCAGCTTAAAGCTCAGAGCGTCCCCACTGCCCTTAGGAACGGAATGGGAAAACGGCTTATCAAGCGCGCCGGCATAACGTTCCCTGCGGTTAAACATATACTCGGTAAAAAACTGAGTATGAAATTCAATAAGCTCCTGCCCTTTATGAGCGTCAAATTCAATGGGCTGCTTCTGGCTTGTTGAATAGCCGAGACTTTGCATAATGCCCATTGCCTTTTCAAGATTATCCATATCAATAATCAAATCAATATCGGACATCATACGGAGCTCGGGCGAGGGATAAAGCGTTTTTGTTATAGTCCCCTGCGCTTCAAGCGTTCTTATGCCCTCGCTGTGAAGCGCGTTTATTACCGTTTCATAAACTGCTTTCTGACGCGCATTGCGGCGAACTGAAAAGTAATAATAAACCTTCCACTCATCATAAAGCTCGCCTTCAGGTTTATTTTTAAGTTTATCAACAGAGAGAAAAGCAATATTGGAAACCTCGTGAAGCTTACCGATTTCAAACACGTTTTTAAAGGATACCCCCTCAGGCTTTTCCTGAGGCTGAGTACCGTGAACTGCACAGTATATAAGATGTACAAGGTATCCGTAGTCAGTCATAATTAATTCCAGATTATTTCAAAAAGCTCTTTTATTCTCTCTTTTTCTCCGTTTAAATACAGATAGCCGAAAAGCGCCTCAACGCCCGTTGCAATATGGTATTCGCCGGTTGTTGCGGATTTTGGGTTATGCCCCGTTTTTGCGTTTCTTCCTCTCTTGAAAACGGAGAGTTCCTCCTCGCTCAGGCTGTCTTTTATTTTATCAAATGCCGCAGTCTGCGCCTTGGCGCTTACATAATTTACGCTGAGCTTATGCAAATCGTTCACGGGGCGGTTCGCCTCAGCAATAAGACTTTCGCGGACAAGCATTTCATAAACGCAATCCCCTATAAATGCAAGATTAAGAGGACTGAGCTGCTTAGGGTTAATTTCGTTATCGGTAAATCTCATATTACGGAATGTACTCGAATTCAATATCGTAAAGCGATACGATATCTCCTTCCTGTATTCCCCTTTCTCTCAGCGCGTTGAATATACCGCTTTTTTCAAGCACTCTCTGCATATACTGAAGCGCCTCATAATCCTCAATATCAATTCCCTTGAGAACCTTTGGGAACCAATCCGCTTCAACGAGGAAATAGCCGTCCTCGACCTCGGTGATTTTATAACCCGTTGACTGCTTTATTATTGATTCAACGGGGATTTCCTCGGCTTCGTATTCCTTAATCGGCGGAAGCTCGCGCAGCTTGTTCCAGACTACGTTCATAAGCTCCTTTGTACCCTCAAGAATCGGCGCGCAGATAGAATAATACTCATAGCCTTTTTCCTCAACGTAGGCTTTGAATTCGGCAATTTGCTCTGGCTCTGCCATATCGATTTTATTGCCCGCAACAATCATAGGCCTTTCGGCAAGCTCGGGATTAAAGCGTCTGAGTTCCTCGTTCAGCTTTTCAAAATCGTCCTTGGGGTCCCTGCCCTCGTGGCCGCTGACGTCAACAATATGGATAAGCAGCCTGCACCTTTCAACGTGGCGGAGAAACTGGTGACCGAGTCCGATTCCGTCGCTCGCGCCCTCAATAAGACCGGGGATATCGGCAATAACAAAGCTGTTGCCCTCACCCATTGAAACGACGCCGAGATTGGGAACGAGAGTTGTAAAATGATAATCCGCAATTTTAGGCTTAGCCTGGGAAACAACGGAAATAAGGCTTGATTTACCAACAGAGGGATAACCGATTAATCCGACGTCGGCAAGGAGCTTAAGCTCAAGGCTTACCTCCCATTCCTCACCGGGCATACCGGGCTTTGCAAAACGCGGTACCTGACGGGTTGGTGTTGCAAAATGGGAATTGCCCCATCCGCCTTTACCGCCCTTTGCAGCAACAAAGCGCTCCGTTTTGCTCATATCAGCCATAACGGCGCCGCTCTCCGCCTCTTTAATCAGCGTTCCGCGCGGAATACGGATTTCCAAATCCTGCCCCTTTTTTCCGTTACAGCGCCCGCCGCGTCCGTTTTCTCCGCTTGGGGCTTTGTACTTACGCTTATAGCGGAAATCGGCAAGCGTTGCAAGATTATCGTCAACAACAAAAACGATGTCGCCGCCCTTGCCGCCGTCGCCACCGTCGGGACCGCCCGCGGCAACGTATTTTTCTCTGTGGAAGGCAACGGCACCGTCGCCGCCGTCACCCGCCTTAATATTTACTTTTGCAATATCAACAAATGCAGACATAGTTAACCTCTGACTAAATTTCTTATGGATATAATTATTTCGGGAATTATCATAATAACGCCGTAAACCGTTACTGCAACAAGAAATAACGGATACAAAACAACAATCAGCGCCGCGTAGGAGGTTTTAAGCTCCTTAATTTTCGTTCCCGCCGCAACAAAGCCCGTAAAAGAACCGAGAGGCACTAACGAGCAGAGCGCAGACATCAGCAGAACCCGCTGAGGCGTTAGCGTTATACCGTCCTTCATTCTTACCAGCGCGCTGATGAATAAAAACAAGAGTCCCGTACCGATAAAGAACAAAAGAAACGCAAATATTAAATATTTTTTTGCTATCTCTTTTTTATTCATATATAAAATTTAACATAAATTATAAAATAATGCAATAAAAAAGGCGGATTAATTATCCGCCGTAAAATTATTAGTCCTTATGATTTTCAGCAAGGTATTCTTTAATCTGAGTTAAAACCGTATCGCAGTCAATTCCGTGGACCATGCAAGCCTCCTCAAGACTTTCGCCGATTGAAGCAGGACAGCCAACGCAATGCATACCGCTCTGTACGAGAATTCCCGCAATGCCTCTGTCATAATTGAGCATTTCGCCCATTGTTGTAGCTTTTGTAATTTCCATAACGCTGCCTCCTTTAAATTTGTTAACGTCCATATGTTAACACAATAGATATTTTATGTCAAGTAAGCTTTTTATTAATAAACATATTGAAAAACGGATTTAATAATGTTACAATATATAGTGAATTTTTTGATAAGAGGACAGTATTATGTACAAAATAGGATTTGACAACGATAAGTATAAATCAATGCAGTCTGAAAGAATCCGCGAAAGAATAGATGAGTTCGGCGGCAAGCTCTACCTTGAATTCGGCGGCAAGCTCTTTGATGATTTTCACGCGTCGCGCGTTTTACCGGGATTCCAGCCCGACAGTAAGCTGCAGATGCTTCTTAAGCTTAAGGATGAGGCGGAGGTTGTAATAGTAATTTCCGCTCAGGACATCGAAAAGGCGAAGCTCCGCGGCGACCTCGGAATCACTTATGACGACGACGTTGTCAGACTTATAGGAGAATTCACCGATATCGGCTTAATGGTAGGAAGCGTTGTACTTACAAAATACGCTCCGAGCGAAAAGATACAGACCTTTGAGGACAGAATGAAGAAGCTCGGCTATCCCGTATATCATCACTATGTTATTGAGGGATATCCTTCAAATCTGGCAAAAATAGTAAGCGACGAGGGCTATGGCAAAAACGATTACATAAAAACCTCAAGAAAGCTTGTTGTAGTTACCGCGCCCGGTCCGGGAAGCGGAAAAATGGCAACCTGCCTTTCCCAGCTCTACCACGAAAACAAGCGCGGAATCAAAGCCGGATACGCTAAATTTGAAACCTTCCCGATATGGAACATTCCGCTTAAGCACCCCGTTAACCTTGCTTATGAGGCGGCAACTGCGGACCTTAACGACGTTAATATGATTGACCCCTGGCATCTTGAAGCGTACGGAAAAACAACGGTTAACTACAACCGCGACGTTGAAATTTTCCCCGTGCTCAAGGCTATGTTTGAGAAAATTTACGGCGAAAGCCCGTATAAATCCCCAACGGATATGGGCGTTAATATGGCGGGTAACTGTATAATTGACGACGAGGCGTGCTGCGAAGCGTCAAAACAGGAGATAATCCGCAGATACTTCACCGCTCTCTGCGCTAACGCAAAGAATGCGAGAAACAGCGAGGAAATCTATAAAATTGAATTGCTTATGAATCAGGCTGACATAAGCGTTTCATACAGAAAGTGCACCGTTAAATCGAGAGAGCTTGCCAAGGCTACAAATCAGCCCGCAGCGGCGATTGAGCTAAACGACTCAACGCTCATTACAGGAAAAACGACAGAGCTTCTCGGCTGCTCCTCGGCAATGCTTCTCAATGCGCTTAAGCACCTTGCGGGTATTGACGACAGTATTCTTCTTATCAACCCCGAGGTTATCCGTCCCGTTCAGAAGCTAAAGGTAAACTATCTCGGCAACAAAAACCCGAGGCTTCATACGGACGAAACCCTCCTTGCGCTTTCAATTTCCGCGGTTACTGATAAAAATGCCGCAGCGGCTATGAATCAGCTTAAAAACCTTAAAAATACGGAAATGCATTCAAGCGTTATGCTTAACGAGGTTGACTCCTCCGTACTCAAAAAAATCGGCGTTCGCGTTACCTGCGACCCGAAGAACAAATAAAAAAAAGCCACTGCAAGGGGCGCCCCTTGCGGTGGCTTTTTAAATTCTAATAATCAGACTTTAAAAACAACGGTAAAGGTTGTTTTTCCGTCTCCGCTTTTTGCGGAGATTTTTGCGTTATGGCTCTTGCAGATATTCTTTGCTATTGCAAGTCCTAAACCGTAGCGGTTTTCGTTTCTGTTGCGGGATTCATCAGCGCGGTAAAAGCGCTCGAATATCTTTTCCTCCTCGCCCTCGGGAATGCCCTCGCCCTGATTTGTAACCGTAAGGACTATATCCTTGTCCTTTTTTAATTTAACTTCAACGGTACCGCCCGTTTCGCTGTGCTTTACGGCATTATCAAGAAGGATGGAAATAAGCTGCTGAATTTTTGCTTCGCTCATATTCAGCTCAATATTCTCCTCAATTTCATCACTGAGAAGAACACCGTTTTCAAACATAACGCCTTCAAAGGTGAGTATGCTCTTTTCAACTGTTTTTGAGAGATTGCCTACTGAAAACTGGGATTTATCGTTTACAAAATCACTTTTTGCAAGCTCAAGCAAATCGGCTATAAGCTTATTCATTCTGTCGCTTTCGCTCTTGATGTTTTCAAGCCATTTCTTTTCCGTAGAGTTGCTCTCAAGCGCGTCAGCGCTCGCCATAATAACCGCAAGCGGAGTTTTAAGCTCGTGAGAGGCGTCAGCTATAAACTGCTTTTGCTGATTAAAGCTCTTTTCAACCGGCCTTGCAATACGGTTTGCTATGTTCTTTGAAATAAGCACAAACAGCACCTCAAGAAGAACAAAAATAAGCAGAGTTATCATCAGAGTATTATACAAAAGCTCGTTGGTTGAAGAATTATCAACAACGGTAATATAATCCTGCTCAACGTATTTATAGGAGTATTTATTAGTATAGAGATTGCCTATGCAATAGCTCTTATTCTGAGCTATAAGCTTATTTACAACCTCTTTAATCTCATCGTTAGTAATACTGCTGTCTGAATGATTAATTATCAGCGACGGGGTGTTGTCGGAGTTCAGAATAACCGTATAAACAGTACTGTCCATAAAACGGATATTATCAAAATCGTCACTGTTGCCGGGAAAGCCGCGGTTATTCTGAGGGAATTCAAAGCTTTCAAAGCTGCCCATCATAGTTTTATTCAGGCTTCTTTCAACGCTTTTCTTTTCCTGGCTGTACGTCTGAAAATTATACGCAAAGAGTGTTGAGGACGTAACAACCGTCAGCATCATAAAAACAAGAAGAAATATCTGTATTTTCAGCTTTTTCATTGAGTATTCTCCATTCTGTAACCCATTCCTCTTACGGCTTTAATATTAACTTTTGAGCCGACTGCCTTAAGCTTTCTGCGGATAAAAGAAAGGTAAACCTCAAGGTTGTTGCTCTCTATTTCATTATCATATCCCCATACCTTATCGTAAATCATATCCTTTGAAAGAATCTGGTTTGCGTTTGTGATAAAGTACTCAAGGAGCTGGAATTCTTTATTGACTACAGCAATTTCTTCGCCTGTTGAGGTACACATAAGCTTTGAGGATTTTGTCTGTAGCTGAATGTCCGAAAATTCAATGTAATCCTTCTGAACATTTTCCGTATTCTGACGCAGCTGAATATTTACCCTCGCCACAAGCTCGTCGATATGGAAGGGCTTTGTAATATAGTCGTTAGCGCCGCCGGTAAGACCTTCAAGTTTATCCTCGAGCATTGATTTTGCCGTTAGCATAATAACCTTGGTATCAATCTTCTCATCGCGTAGCTCCTTCAGGATTTCAAAACCGTTCATCCCCGGGAGCATTACGTCAAGAATAATAAGGTCATATATACCGCTTTCAGCGTTATAGAGACCGTCCTCACCGTCGGTTGAAATATCAACCTCGTAGTTTTCCTTCTTCAACCTTGCTGCAACAACGTCGGCAAGCTTATATTCATCTTCAACAATAAGAATACGCATATTTTTCACCTCTGAAATCATTTTAATCCCGATTTCTTAAATCAACATTAAATGAATAGAATTATTATACCATAAACCGAAAAACTAAACAACCGATTTATTGTACAACTGAGAACTGACCCTGACTGTACAATAAAGATTGTTAAAAAATTAACTTAAATTGATTATTTTATATTATTATGTTAGAATAGGTCTGTTAATGTTATTTTAAGAAAGGGATACGTTATGAAATTAAAAACCTTCAGACGGGGCGTTCACCCCTTCGGCGGTAAGGATTACTCCCAGAACTGCCCTATTCAGCCCATTGAGCCTGAGGCTGAAATGGTTTTTCCGATGAGCCAGAATCTCGGTGCTCCCTCAAAACCCGTTGTTGCTAAAGGCGACCGCGTGCTTAAGGGCCAGCTTATTGCCGAGGCGGGCGGATTTATCGGCGCTCCGATATTCAGCTCCGTTTCAGGTACGGTTAAAGCCATTGAAAAGCGCCTTGTTATAAATGGCAGCAAGGTGGACAGTATTGTTATTGAAAACGACGGTCTTGACGAAGCGGTTGAGGGCTTCGGAGCTGAAAGAGAGCTTGACAGCCTCAGCAAAGAGGAAATTGTTGATTCAATCCGCAATGCGGGCATCGTAGGTCTCGGCGGCGCAGGCTTTCCTACAGTAGTTAAGCTCACGCCAAAAAATGCCGACGATATTGATTATCTCATAATTAACGGCGCTGAGTGCGAGCCCTATCTTACCTCTGACTACCGTTTAATGCTTGAAAAGCCCGAGGAGCTTATTCTCGGTATTAAGGCAATTCTCAAGCTTCTGCCAAATGCAAAAGCGATTATAGGTATTGAGGCTAACAAGCCCGAGGCTATTAAAACAATGACGGAGCTTGCAAGAATTGACGACAGAATTGACGTATGCGCGCTCAAAACCAAGTACCCCCAGGGCGGTGAAAGGCAGCTGATTTACGCCGTAACGAAGCGTAAAATCAATTCAAAAATGCTCCCTGCCGACAAGGGCTGCGTTGTTGACAATATCGGCACAGTATATGCAATTTACGAGGCGGTTTATAAGAATATGCCTCTCATACATAATATTCTCACCGTAACGGGCGAAGGAGTAAATACTCCCGGTAACTTTGACGTTCCGCTCGGAGTGAGCCATTCATATCTTCTTGAAAAGGCGGGCGGCGCAAAGGAAGGCGTTTTGAAATTCATCTCAGGCGGTCCGATGATGGGCTTTGCTATGGGCAGCCTTGACGTTCCCGTTGTTAAAACCTCATCTTCAATCCTTGCATACCTTCACGACGAGGTTGCGGATTCTCCCGAAACTCCGTGTATTCACTGCGGACGCTGCGCACGCGCGTGTCCCGAATTCCTTGTTCCTCAGCTTATGGGCAAGGCTATGAAAAATCAGGACGTTGAGGAGTTTTCAAGGCTCGGAGGTATGGAATGTATTGAATGCGGAAGCTGCGCTTTTGTATGTCCTGCCAAAATTCCGCTTACCCAGATGTTTAAACTCGGCAAAATCAAAATACGCGAAATGAACGCGAAGAAATAGAAGGGAGGAGCAGAGTATGTATAACGTTTCAGTCTCACCGCACGTGAGAGATAAAAGCTCAACGCGCAAGATTATGCTTGACGTTGCTATTGCATTGCTGCCCACCCTCGCCTTCGGCGTTTATCATTTCGGGCTCAATGCGCTTATGCTTATTCTTGTAAGTATAGTTAGCTGCGTTGCTTTTGAAGCGCTCTTTGAGTTAATTACAAAAAGACCCATTACGGTTTTTGATTTTTCAGCCGTTGTAACAGGAATGATTATAGCGGTTAATCTTCCGTCAACCGCAGCATGGTGGATGCCCGTTTTAGGCTCCGCTTTCGGCATTGTTGCGGCGAAGATGCTTTTCGGCGGTTTAGGTCAGAACTTTATGAACCCCGCCCTTGCAGGAAGATGCTTCCTTATGATTTCATTCACGCAGAGAATGACTAACTTTGCCGTTGACGCAACCTCAAGCGCAACGCCGCTTGCACAGATGAGAGCGGGCGAAAGCCTTGATTTACTTCAGCTTTTCATCGGCAACCACAGCGGATGTATCGGCGAGGTAAGCTCTGCCGCAATTCTTATCGGCGCTGCTTATCTTCTTATTAAAAAAATCATTTCCCCCGTTATCCCTTGTATATACATTCTTTCAACGGTAGCTATCATCGCAATTATCAGGCTTATTTCAGGCGATGAGGTTACGGTTACATATCTTGTTGCACAGATGCTTTCGGGCGGACTTCTTGTCGGCGCGTTCTTTATGGCAACAGACTACGTTACAAGCCCGATTACCTTTAAGGGCAAAATTATATTCGCCCTTATTCTCGGCTTGCTTACGGCGCTGTTCAGAACTCTCGGTTCAACGGCAGAGGGCGTATCTTATGCAATAATCATAGGCAACCTTCTTGTTCCGATTATTGAAAAGAAAACCATTTCCCTTCCCTTCGGCTGTGAAAGGGTTAAAAAAATCAAAGCGGCAAAGGAGGAGAGTAAATAATGGCTAAGCAAAAACCGACAGCACCTAAAAATATTATTGTTCTCTTTCTTGTTGCGCTCGTTTCCGTAACAATTCTTGCCGTAGTAAATCAGGTTACAATGGCTCCTATAGCAAGCGCTGAGGAAGCCGCAAGGCAGGAATCATATATGAAGGTATATGACGGAGCCGATGAAATCAAGGATATAGCTGATTTTGACTCCAAGCTCAAGGATTACAGCAAGCTTCACGCTCAGGACCCCTCAATTATAATTAACGGAGTTCTTGAAGCTTACAAAGGCGGCGAAAAGGTTGGATACGTTATTGACGCAACCTCCCCCAACGGCTACGGCGGAGACGTTCAGGTAGCTTTGGGAATTACCAACGAGGGCGAAATTACAGCCTTCACGGTAATCTCCGCTGCAAATGAAACTCCGGGTCTCGGCGCTAAATCAACCGAGCCCGAATTTCAGGAGCAGTTCAGCGGTCTTTCCGCGCTCAACCAGATTGCCTTTTCAAAAACAGGCGCTGACAAGAGTAAAAACGAAATTGACGCTATCAGCGGCGCAACGATAACAACTACCGCAGTAACGAACGCCGTTAACGAGGCAATCAATTTCTATAATAATATGCTGAAAGGAGAGTGAGATATATGAAGGGTATTATTGAAAGACTTTATAACGGTATCGTTAAAGAGAACCCGACCTTCGTGCTTATGCTCGGTATGTGTCCCACTCTCGCGGTTACCACAAGCGCTAAAAACGGTATAGGAATGGGACTTGCAACGATGGTTGTACTCATAATGAGCAACCTTATGATTTCGCTTCTTCGTAAAATCATTCCAGACGCAGTCCGCGTTCCCGTATATATTACAATTATCGCTTCCTTTGTAACGGTAATTGAAATGGTAATGCACGCTTACGTTAAGGATTTATACGACAGCCTCGGAATTTACATTCCGCTCATCGTTGTTAACTGTATCATCCTCGGCAGAGCGGAATCCTACGCAAACAAAAACAACGCTATCCTTTCAATTTTTGACGGCGTTGGCATAGGCCTCGGCTTTACAATAGGACTTACATTAATCGGTATCGTAAGAGAGCTTCTCGGCAACGGAACGGTATTTGATATCCAGATTATGCCAAAGAGCTTTGAACCGATTTCAATATTCATTATGGCTCCCGGCGCATTCTTCGTTCTCGCAATGCTCTGCGCTGTTCAGAACAAGCTTAAGCTCAAGGGCGCTAACCGCCACGTTAAAGGCGACGCGGGTTGCGGCGGAGACTGCTCCACCTGCCCTATGAAGGAAATTGAGGAAAAGGAGGCACAGAACAATGGCTAGTACTTTATTTCTTGTTTTGATATCCACTGCGCTTATCAATAACGTTGTTCTTGCGCAGTTCCTCGGAATCTGCCCGTTCCTCGGCGTTTCAAGAAGTATGAAAACCGCGGCGGGTATGGGCGGCGCTGTTATCTTCGTTATAACGATAGCTTCGGCAGTAGCAGCAACGCTTTATAAGTTCGTACTCGTTAAGTATGACCTTACGTATCTTAAAACAATCGTATTCATTATGGTTATCGCCTTCCTCGTACAGCTTGTTGAGCTTTTCCTCAAGAAGTTCGTACCTCCGCTTTACAAGGCGCTCGGCGTTTACCTTCCCCTTATTACAACAAACTGCGCCGTACTCGGTGTTGCGCTTACCAACGTTCAGAAGGATTACGATATTCTTACAAGCATCGTTTCGGGCTTCGGCACGGCAGTCGGCTTCTGCATTGCTATCGTAATTATGGCGGGTATCCGCGAAAAGACAGAAAACAACAATTTCCCGCAGGCATTTAAAGGAACACCCGCTGTTCTTCTTACAGCCTGCCTGATGTCAATGGCCTTCTACGGCTTCGGCGTATTACCGAAATAAGGAGGGCTGAGAATGAATACAAGTGCAATTATTACCGCTGTTATTGTTCTTGCAGTAATAGCGCTCGTTATAGGAATCATCCTCTCTGTTGCGGAAATCGCGTTTAAGGTTGAGGTTGATGAAAAGGAAATCGCCGTACGCGCCGAGCTCCCGGGCTCTAACTGCGGCGGCTGCGGCTATGCAGGCTGTGACGCGCTCGCTGCCGCTATCGCAAAGGGCGAAGCTCCCGTAACCGGCTGTCCCGTCGGCGGAAAGCCCGTTGCCGAAAAAATCGGCGCTATTATGGGTCAGGAAGTCGGAGAAATGGAAAAAATGGTTGCCTACGTTAAATGCGACGGCACCTGCGAAAAGAGAGAGTCAGATTATAACTACTTTGGCATAGACTCCTGCGTTTACGCTTCAAAAATGCCCGGCTCAAGCCCCTACGCATGTAAGTATGGCTGTCTCGGGTTTGGCTCATGCGTTAAGGTTTGCGACCACAACGCAATAAGAATAATTGATAAAAAAGCAGTTGTTGACGAAAGCCTTTGCATCGCCTGCGGAAAATGCCTTAAGGTATGTCCTCACGACCTTATTGAGCTTATTCCCGCAAGCAGCAAGTACCGCGTTCAGTGCTCATCTCAGGCGCGCGGAAAAGACGTTAAAAATGCTTGTACTGCCGGATGTATCGGCTGTTCACTTTGTAAGCGTAACTGCCCGAGCGACGCAATTATTTTTGAAAACAACATTGCAAAAATTGATTATTCTAAATGTACCCAGTGCGGACAGTGTGCTGAAAAGTGTCCTGTTAAGATAATTAAGCTTTATAATAATTAACAATAATAAGGGCGGGTAAAAATACCCGCCTATATTATTTAAAAATTTTAAAAAAACAGTTGACATTCAGCGCTAAATCTGTTATTATATCTAAGCACTAAAAAGAGAACACATTCCTCTTTAGCTCAGTTGGTAGAGCACTCGGCTGTTAACCGAGTTGTCGCTGGTTCGAGCCCGGCAAGGGGAGCCAAAAGAAACGGTACGCAAAAGCGTACCGTTTTTCTTTTGGCTGCTCACGCTGTGAGCCTCGAACCGGCGACGGGATGCGGAGAATTTGGCGTTTTACCGCCAAAGCTCGACAGAGAAACAGTCCGGGGGACTGTTTCGAGCATCCCTGATACTTTCGTCCGTTATCTCTTACTATCACTATCAAAGGCACATAATTCACACTCAAAATGGTATCCAAAAACCGCGTTTGACCACAATTTGACCACAACGCAGTTTTTTCGCTGACCACAATTTACCGGAATCATCACTCTCTCGCCCGAAAAATCAGAATTTATCGGTCTAAAAGCTTCAAAAATCTTTTATCGTTCATCTGCTCGTTCGTTATGTATTCTCCGTTGAAAAACAAAGCGTAATTGGTAATCGGCGTCGGCGCGTTTTGCGCGTCGGCCTTATTTTTTATGTGAATTGCCTTGAATGCAACGCCTTGCGCTTGAGCCGTTCTTTCAACGATCGGAACATACTTCGCATTAAACGGGCACTGGCTTGTATAGTAAAGTACATAACCGTTTTCGTCAATATGAGGATGCTTTGCGCATTCCTTGAAGCACGGTTTTTCAACTCCCTTTTCAAACGGTAAATACCACAGCTGAATACCGTTGTCCGCTTCATCGCTGACCTCAAAGCCCTTGTATTTCAAATATTTCGGGTCGGCAAGAAACGGCTTTTTCTTTACGGATGAGAGAATACATAAGCCCTTTTTTTCCTTGCTTTTACTGTCGGCAATGCATTCGCCGAGTAAATCGTTTGAATAACCGTGTCCTTTGAATGACCCCGAAACCCAGAGGCAATTAATAAACATATAACCGTCTGCTTCAATCGGATTCCATGCATTTTCGGCAGGTATATATTCAATAAAGCATTTGCCTCGCTCGGTGCTTTTGAGAAAAACAAGTCCGTCGTCAAAGCGCTCACAAAGCCACGCTTTTTTAGACGCGACCTGAACATCGTTATTATTTGAAATGGCACAGCAGATGTGCTCTTTTTCAATGTTATCTTTCGTTACTTTTATATATTCCATATCATGTCCTCGTTAAATCAGAATTTATCAGGCTATTAGTGTTGCGAGCTTTTTGCCACAGAAAATTCCAAGCAGACAAAACGCTACGCTTAACACTATATATATTCCACCGAGAAAATACATTTTGCTTTCAAAAAGCGTTATTGCTTCAAGCGAAAAGGTTGAAAACGTGGTAAAACCGCCGCAGACTCCTGTTTTCCAAAACAGCACAGTATTGGGTGATACGTTTTCCTTTTCACTGACTAAACCGACGATGAAACCGATTGCAACTGCACCGACGACATTTGTTATCAGCGTTAGAACGGGAAAATCCGTTTTAACAGGAATTAAACTGATTGCGTAGCGCAGAACCGCTCCGAGCGCACCGCCGAGTGCAACAAATATAAAACTCATAATCTCCTCCGCAAATCAGAATTTATCTGTTTTCTTTTATCATCATCACGGTAACAACTAAAAGTAAAATCATTGAAATCCATATTGTTTTGGTATAAAGCACATTCGATAATATGCCGCCTGCTCCTGCTCCAATTGCAAAAAACAAGATAATACCGAAAAAATGAAGTGCTTTATTTAAGGAGGCTCTGTCTTTATTTCTAAGAAATTGTGATAAGCTCTCCGTTCCGCTTCTCAGATTTCCAATACACATTGTGCTGGCATATCCGTAACCGTGTACCTTTCTGAATGCCTGTACTTGCATGGCGCAGGCGAAGGAAACCATCATATTGGCAACGATGTTGAGGCTGGTTGGCATAAATCCAACAATACCAAGCAGCAGCATTTCAATCAGCAATATGAGTTGCCTCCAATGAACGCCTTTGTTAATTTTTAATCTGTATTCGATTTGTTCTGTTATAAAAACACCTGCGGCAAATGAAATCAGAGGAAGCATATAGCGAATCCCGCTGTTCCAGTTTCTCATCATAAAATTCTGGCTCATCAGAACAACAT
>DFGL01000060.1 GCA_002371215.1 Ruminococcaceae bacterium UBA3751
ACGCATTTTACGCAACTCTATTAAATCATAAATTAATAAAAAAGTCAATAAATTTTTAGAATTTATACCAATTAATAGAATACTGTTCATTTTGTGAACAATTTGTGAATAACATATTGACAAATGCAAAACAATAATGTATTATAATGATGAAAAGTTTACAGAATGTTCATAATTATTTTACCTATTATTAACGATTCAACCACGACCTCCTATTACACATTATGAAATGTGTACAGTAAAGTAAGCGGGCTTTACTCGTGATTTTCGCCTGTAAAGTCTGCTTCTTTTACAGGGTGTATATATTGTGGTTTTCAGTCGTATCCAAGGGTAAAAATACAACAAATTGAGCTTTGCCGAAAGACGTCGCTCGGCACCGATTTTTCAGTAAAAAACAGATATTAAAGTCCTGTTTTTATGCGTTTTTGCCGCAATGCAAACCCGTTGTTTGTATTAATGGTAAAATGTATAAAATATAATAAGTTTTTTTATTAAAACTATTGACTTTAATTTTTATATCTGTTATAAATATATTGATATTGTTCGTTAGCATAGGGGTATATTGCGCTCAAAAACACCCGGCGACATGAATATTTCCTTATGCGAACTCGGCAAAAAGCTGAACCGGCTTTGTGCTGAAAATCATTAGAAAAAGGAGAGATGATAATGAGAACGAGCAAAAAAATGCTAAGCCTGTTTCTGGCATTAGTAATGATCATCACCAGTTGCTCGGTTGGATTTACCGCCTTTGCAGCAGACGGTAATAAGACAGACCCCAACCTTGAATACTGGAATGATGCGACAACCGCTGACGAAGCGTTTGACGCACTGAACACTTTGGTTGGAAGTCTTCTGACGATTGACGCAATCAAAGACCTTCTGGAAGACAACAATATCGTTGATAAGGTTGATTCCTCAACTTCCCTTCAGGACGTAGTTGCAGGCGCATCACCGTTACTTATCAACGCGATGATGGATTCCGGAACACTCGAGGGCTACCTTACTAACTACAATAAAGATGATATTGAAGATATCGCCAACTCGTTCAATACCGGCGGCTTCAGTGTTGGTGACAACAGCCCGTACAAAACAAAGAATTCTAACATCCAGAGCAGACAGATAGTTAACGTTTTCTATTCTGCATATGCTTCCAAGGACCTTGCAATGGGCAACGGCGGCCAGAGTTTCTTCACTCTTTACCGTTTTGCTAAGGATTACAAGGACAAGGGCGGCAAGGTTGGAAAGTTTGCTTCCGACGTTTATGATGACTTAAAGCAGTACAAGAACGCAACTGAGGACGAACTCAAGAAGGCTCTTGAAAGCGACGAGCTTTTAAGAAAACTTTACAGCCAGACAGTTTCTTACGGCGTTTCCGACGCTGACGTAAGAAACCGCGCTACTATCGATTCTATCGGAAGCGTTGTTGACGGACTTGACGGTACCCCCGTAACAAACAGCGGCAAAACGCTCGCTGAGGTTCCCGCAACAAAAGCTGCTTTTGATGAGGAATTCGGCGCAGGCAAGGATTATTTAATTACTTATTATAACAATATCCTTACCAAGATTGGTTTACCGAAGCTTCAGAACGCTGCAGAGCTTGTTTTCTATCACAAGACTACTTACGGCGCTAACGTACTTTACGCAAACATTTACCTTTACCTTATGGAAAAGGCAGGCAAAACCGTAAACGCAAAGGCATTTGGCGACGAAGACACAAAACTTACTGTTAAAACCGCTTATGACAAGCTTTATAAGGACCCCGACGACGCATCTGACGAAGGCCTCTACAGCCTTGACGAATTCGTTGACGATTACGTTGGAGCAACAAAGGGTGAAAAGCTTTTCTATAACCCGACAAGCGACGCTGATTTAAATAAGAGCCTCTACAAGAGTTATGTTCTTTACGCTGTATACGATAAACTCTTCGGCGGACTCGGTGCTGACAATAAAGAATATGCAACGCTCCTTACCGAAGTTAATAAAGAAGCTAATTTAGTTGACGAGAAGAGTGAAGACGCTAAGGCAACAGATACTCTTAAGAATGCAATGCTCAGCAAACTTGGAGTCGGCGATGACGGTACTCTTTATAAAGAAGCCGGCGGTTTCTGCATTGTTGATTTCTTTATGCAGTACGTTGCCAACGAAAAGAAATACGGCTTTGACGGAACAAAGTACGCTCCCAAGACCGATGAGGAAAAGGTTGCCGTAGCAAGCGCCGTATTTGATAACAAAGTAGTTGGCTTACTTGATACAATCTCAGCTTTCGTTGACATTGAGAACGTTCTCAAGCAGCTCGTTGGCGGCGAGATTGACCTCGTTGCAATGCTTCAGGGAATCTGGCAGAGACTTTACGACGCTCCCGTTGAAACAGTATTCAACCTCCTTCCCCCTGTTCTTATGCTTGTTGACGGTATACTTCCGCTTATTCTCCGCGATGACGTTGACGACGCAAATAAGGTTGAGGCTGAAATTCTCGGCGGTCTCAGTTCACTCTTTGATAAGACTAATCTTGAAAACCTTATCATGGACGATACGCTCGGCGTTATCATCAAGAGCCTTGCAAAAACAGACGCGCTTTGCCTTTACAAGTATTCCCAGGTAAGTGGTAATACAACAATCGGTCTCGGCTCTGTTCATATTGATTTGAACAAGACTCTCCCCGCTATCCTTCACTGGGTAACAGGAGATAAGGCAGGAGCTATCAAAATCGTAGGTACATATCCCAAGACAAAGACTTTCAAGGGCGCTGTTTACTACGATGAAAACGGAATCAGGCAGATTGATAACAATAAGGTTGTTACAGCCAGATTCAACAGCAACATCCCTGTTTTCACTAACATTTATATTGCCGACCAGTTCATTTATGCTCTCAATAACGAAAAGCTCGCTAAGATGATTAAGGGCGTTCTCGGCGATACCGTTAAGAATCTGTTTGATAATAACGGCCTCAAAGAGATTATCTCAGAGCTCCTCACCTTCCTGAGAGACGCTATTGACGACTATGTGGCTGCTAACGGCAAGAACGATAAGAACTATCTTGTTGGCTACGAAAATAACGACGGTCTTAACGATATTAAGGTTGCGCTTCCGAAGATAATTGACCAGCTCGGTAAGAACTTCATGAAGAAGTACAACGTTAAATCCGACTGGGCGTTCGCTTACGAAGGAAAGATTAAGACCCGCTCGGTTAAGGATAAAGACAATAACAGCAAGACAGAGACTTACAACGCTCACTTTGATAACTTCATTGAGTATTCAAAGACTATTGATAAGAAAGACAATCCGGTTAATATTCTTACATCTATAGTTGACCTTCTTATCGGTAACTGGATTAACGCACTTCTTGACTTCCTTAACGACGTACTTGTTGACGACGCTAACAAGATTACATCCGAAGTTCCGCTTGTTCAGGGCTTACTTGCTGCTCTCGGCGACTTTGGCGACAAGAGTATCATTACCGACGCTCTTAACGGTCTCTTCCAGCTCAAGAGAAGCGATAAAGCATCCTTCACCTTAACTGAGAGAACCAAGAGTAATAAGAACGCTAAGTTAATCAAGGGTGAAAGCGATACCAAGTTCGTTGGTTTCTCGCTTACATCGGGATTCTTCCTTATCAGTAACGTCCGCTTCTCAAAGAACGGACAGATAAGAGGCTTATGGCCGTTTATTGAAGCTATTGTTAAAAATGATGAGAAAGTAAAGGCAGACTACAGTCTTAAGAAAGCATTAAGAACTACTGCTCCCCTTCTTGCCGGTTCCAAGAAGGCGACTAAATCAGCTGCCGGCACAGATTACAGCAAGCTTCTTACAAAAGAGAATAAAAAAGCTGCGCAGAAGCTTGTTGACGCACTTGACGACATTCTCGCATCTCTTCTTGAAAATACATCAGTTAACGGATTTGACCTTGATAAGACAGATAATCTTCTTTCAGCATTCGCAACAGTATTTGCCGCATACTTCGGCGCAAAGAATACTGACGACATTGTTAAGCTGTTCAACAACTACCTCTTCTTCGTAACGGGTGAATCACACAAGACTCACTCCAAGAACGGTAAGATAGGTACTCAGCCTACAAAGAAGGGCAACGTTGACGCTAAGAAGGTTTACACATCTGCTAACCTTTCAAACTTCGTTATTCAGACATATTCAGTTCTTGAAAACCTTATTGACTACCTGTTCTACAATAAGGACAGCGGTCTCCTCAAATCAAGAGACCCGAACATGCTCATTGCAGACGCTCTTTACGGAATCGTTTCCCCTGACGCTGTAGCAATCAGAATGAGCAGCGATTACGAGAAGACGGCTGAAATTCTTAAGAAGAAAGATTACCTCAACTGGAATTCCTTCAAGGTACAGATTACAGGCCTTGACATTCAGAAGAAGAAGTACAACACCTATGACTTCCTGAAGTACGGCTTTAAGGCTGGCGATAAGAAAGCCTTCTATGACGGACTCGGCGAATCATTGAACGGTATTGCAGGCGTTCTCGGCGCTATCTTCGTAACGAGCTACACAGATAAGGACAGAAGCGGTAACCTTTACAGCGAAGTTCTTTATCCGCTTCTCAGCAACCTTGCTGACGGAGTTGGCGCAAACGGCGTAATGGCTCCTGCAGCATTCAATAAGGCAACAGCTCCCAAACAGCTTATTGACGGAATTATGATGCCGATAGGCAACATCCTTTCCAAGCTTTACGATAAGCCGCTCAGCTTCATCCTTAACCTCGTTAAGGGCTTGGCTGGAGTTGTTAAAGACAGTACGATTAAACAACTCATCTTCGGTATACAGGATACCGCTAACCTCCATATTAACGGTATAACGAACATAATCAATTACCTGTCGCCGTCTTACGCAAAATCGCTTAAGAAGAATATAGGCAATATTGACGTAGGCTTACCGAAGAATAACATTCTTGTATCAATACTCAATAAATTCCTTGCTGATAAGCTCGGATTTGCAATTCCTAATATTGACTGGGATAAGCTTAATAAAGCTTCAACCTCAGGCGAGGTTCTCCTCTTAGTTTACGGCTATGTTGTTGATACTCTCCTCGGTTCAGACTTACTTACATCTCTCATTGACAGCCTTGACCCGAACCTCAGCAGCATCCTTAAGAAACTCTCCGCTGCACAGATTCTTCAGATTCTTACAGATATTATCGGAGTAGTTCAGAGCCCGACAGAAGTTTACTGGTCATTCAGCGAATATGCAGCAAAACTTGCAAACACCTTCTCCTATCCGAGAGGCATTACAGCAAGAAAAGCTAACAAGGGCGTTAAACAGCTTGATAAGATTGTTGAAAACGTATTCCCGCTTCTCAACGGTCTCGGCGTAACCGATATTGAAGGCCTCGGCGCACTTGTTAACGATAAACTTTATACAAACGAAATTATTACTTCACTTGCTAAAGCTCTTTACGGAGCAATCAACGGCAACGATACTGTAGTTCAGGTATTCAGTGCTCTCGGAATGGATATGACAACCAAGGGCGTTGCAAATTACCTTATGGATAAGAGCTACGGAAAGACCTATTCAAGCGCTGCTAAAACGCTCAGAAAGGTTAAGAGCTGGGATAAGGTTAAAACGCTTAACTGGGGCTTCACAAACGGCTCAGCTAACGCTCAGACTGGCTTTATCAACGGTCTTGCCGCTGCACTTCGTCCGCTTAACAGCGCACTTTCAATCCTCCTTGCCGAAGGCAGACTCGGATTGATTGAGAACCTTGACATTAAAGAAATTGTTAAATTAATAGTTAACGCACTCGTTAAATCCAACGAAAGCGAAATCTTAACCGACAAGGGCGAGCTCGCTGCAACCCTCAGATACAGACTCAAGGGAGATACGTTTATTCTCACAGTACAGAGCTACGGTATCAAGGGTAACGGAAAGAGAACTCTTAAGAGCGTTCTCAAGATAGACGTTGACGCAGTTGCTAAGGATATTGAGGCTATTCTTGACAGAATTCACCTCACTCTCGGCACAAACGGCTACGAAAGCGCAATAATCCCGCTTCTTGAAGCATTTATGTGCGACGACATTAAGACTTACAAAGAGTATAAGAAGGATTATGCTAAGGCTAAAGATAATCTCCTTATTGATATCCTCAAGCCAATCGGCGGTCTCCTCAATAAGCTTGTTGATAAGCCGTTTGATACTCTTACAGCTATCCTTCCGAACCTTGC
The DNA here is from genome assembly GCA_002371215.1 of Ruminococcaceae bacterium UBA3751. GTDB lineage: Bacteria > Bacillota > Clostridia > Oscillospirales > Acutalibacteraceae > Eubacterium_R. The sequence continues at coordinate 6,183 of DFGL01000060.1, forward strand.
TTACTTTATTGACAGCAACGGACTTTCACAGGCAGTAGGTAATCTCCTTGCTCCGATTACTGCAAAGGACGGTCTCATCGGCGTTCTCAAGAAGAACGGACTTGATATAGACGAGATTGTTGAAGCAATAACAGGCAAGAGCCTCGGAAAGATTATTGCTGACCTTGTTGGAACAAACAAAGAGCTTAAGCTCGAACTTACGAACCTTAAAACATTTAACGTACAGGATCTTCTGATTCCGCTGCTTACAAATCTGCTCAAGGATAAGGTTGGACTTACCCTTCCCGAATTCACCTTCGCAGCTATTGCAAGCCATGGAACAATTAAGACAGTTAAGAGCGCTGCTAAGAACGATGAGGGAACTTACCTCACCGAACAGGTACAGGCAAGACAGGGCGAGGTTCTCGTTGCTGTACTCAGATACATTGCTGATACCCTTATCAAGAATGCGGGCGCACTTAAGGATCTCCTCGGCGGAATTGACGCAATCAAGAACAACGATACCATCAAGGCTATCCTTGACAGCGTATTTGATACAATCTCAGTTGCTGATAAGGACGATATCGTAAGAGCTATCTTCTATCTCCTTGCAGGCGACCCGACAGATAAGTTCTTTGATTACAGAAACTTCCAGACGAAGGCTAACACATTCAGCTTCGGCGACCTTGACGAAGACTTCTGCCGTAAGCTCGCTCCGATGCTTGACGGACTTATCGCCGGCATTATCCCCGGCGGCGAGGGACTCACAGGTCTTGTAAGCGAAAAGCTTTACACCGACGAATTAATCGGTAAGCTCGCAACAGGACTTTACGGCGCAGTTGAAGGAGTTAAGATAAGCGACAGCATAGGCAGCCTGACTGACCTTCTTGCTCAGACGGACATTGACTTCTCAACAGGCAACGTTGCTGCCCTTCTTACAAACGCTAAGTACGGAAGAAAGTATGAGGCTGCTGCTGCAACAATCAGAAGCGCAGGCTCATGGAAGGACATCCAGGCTAAGGACCTTGCCTTTGGCGTAAAAGACAGAGACAGCTTCCTCCACGCTCTTACCGCTGTTCTTCGTCCTCTCTTCGGCGTACTTGACGTACTCCTCAACGATAAGGCGCTCAACATCTTCAACCTCGTTGAGCTTCCGGGTTCAGACGGTTACACTTCAACCTTCGTTCCTCTTCTTGAGGCTCTCGGAGTTTACAACATTAAGACTCAGTATCAGTACAGAGAAGACTGCTTCAACGAATACGACAGCCTCCTCCTCGATATCCTTAATCCTCTCTGGGATAAGGTTGAGGATATTCTGGCAGCACCGCTTGAGGTAGTAATGAACTTACTTCCCAACCTTGCGCTGGTATTCGCAAACGACGGACTTCTCCAGATTATTGATAATCTTATTACTCCTATTACAGCACTGCTTGACGCACTTAAGCCCATCGTAAATATCAACGATATTCTTAAGGCAGCTAACCTTGACGTTCCTAAGCTTCTCAAGGATAAGGTAGGACTTAACGTTACTAAGTTTGACCTCTATGACATTCAGGGAACACTCAAGCCGCTCCTCGGCGCAGACAATGTTGTAACAACGCTCAACGCAGTTCTCAAGATAATCAAGATTAAGGAAAAACCGCTCAATCTTGAATTACCTGAAATTGATTGGCTCCGCCTTGCAAGCCACGGTGAATATAACTTCAACGCTACTTCACAGGTTGCTTGCTTCGGCAGAAGAATCGCTGTTAAGGGCGACGAGGATGAAACCTTAATTGCAGTACTCAGATTCCTTATAGATACAATCAACTATAAGAACAACTACAAGTCACTTATGGATCTCCTCGGCGGATTATTCGAGGGCAACGATACGGTTGCGGGAATTCTTGACCAGGTATTCGGAATGCTTCAGGGCGATTCTGATGAAGTAATCAAGAACCTTGTAGACCTTCTCCAGACTCTCGCAGGATAATTCCTGAAACACAAATTAAAAGATGAACGGCAATGCCGTTCATCTTTTTTTGTTAAGAATTAAGAAATATTCGTTGCAATAAAACTATCGTATGGAGCGGCGTCCTCGACGCTCCGCCAAAAATATAGGGGCGAGTCTCCGTGCGCACGCACGTAAATTAAGAATTAAGAGTTAAGAATTAATAAATGCTGGTTGCAACAACGAATACTGTAGTTAATTCCGAATTCCGCTTTCCGAATTAACAATCGTCCGTCCTGCATCCGTTTATCTTACTTTTATTGTTAGAGAATGTATTTACCGCAGGCTATAAAGCCGTCAACACAACAACATATTCTGCTTCGCAGCAGTATTCACCTTTAAAAAGCGCTATATATTGTTTTTTTCGCTCTTTTAGCCGGTAAACAGCTCCTGTTATGTCTAATTGCAAAAAGCTTTTAAATCTGCTCTCAGAGACTGATTACGGCAACTGCTTAACGGCATAAAAATATCCGCCACCGTTTTACCGATGGCGGATATTAAATCTTAGCTTATTTTACCTTTACAGCCTTAGGATTTGAGAACGGAGAGTAAATCTTCTTACCGCTCTTAACTGTATAGGATTTAATTCTTACATAATACTTCTTGCCTGACTTAAGTCCGCTGATGGTCTTGGAGGTTGTGCTTCTGCCTTCAACCTTAACCTTCTTTGAATTCTTAAATGCTTTTGAAGTACTGTATTCAATATAGTAGCCCTTTACGCTCGTGGACTTGCTCTTCTTATATTTAATCTTGAGAGCGCCCTTCTTAGATACGAGCTTAATCTTTCTTGCGTTCTTAGGACCGATTGTGTACTTAGCGGTCTTGTTCTTACCTTCGTAAGCGCCGATAAATACTACCGTTACCTTATAAGCGCCGATTTTCTTTGAATTATCCTTTGAATACTTAACCTTGTAAGCAACGCCCTTCTTAAGAACTTCGCCGTTAAGAGTTACCTTTACGGAAGGCTTCTGAATCTTGCCGTTATAAGCGTATTTTCTCTTTGAGAGCTTAATCTTAGCCTTTGAAGCGTCAATCTTATTAAGGTTGAGAGTATTGTTAAGGCTCTTGATAGCGTCGCCGATTGACTTGCCTGCGTCAGCAGTTGCGTCCTTATTATCGCCGTTATCATAGAAGTAATCAAGGATTGCAGCGTACGTCTTCATCTTGCCGGCTTTTTCGCCCTTTTCAATAAGAGCGCTTAAATTGCTGCCTACAAGCGGGAATCCGCCGATTTTTTCCTTAAGAGCATCAGCGTTAGCCTTATTAGCGAAAAGGTTATCATAGAGGTAATAAACAGCCTCTGTGAACATATCGTCGCCGCCGATGTATCTTACAGCAACGTAATCCTTATCATACTGAGCGCTCTTATTAACCTTAAAGGTTGTATACTTATTAAGCGCGTTCCAATCCGGCATTGCAAGGTTAATGCCGAGGCCTGCAAGCTTATCGTTGATTAACTTGAGAAGTGCAGGAGCAAGAACGTTTTTATTAACTAATGTATCAAGCTTCATACCTTCAATTTCGATGTCGGTTACAAGACCTGAAAGCATTCCTAAATCGCGAACAAGATTTGAGTAAGCGATTGACGGGATATCGCTCTGAACAAGGTCGCCGAGTCTCGGGAGAAGGATGAGGATATCGGTAAGAGTATTAAACTCATCGTCAATTAAGCTGAATACGCCGTCAATTACAGGTTTGAGAAGCTCGTCGCCGGCGATTGACGTTGCTCTTATCTGCTTTTCGTAATCTGATGATTCAGGAGCAGTTGCATAAGTCTGTGCAAATACTGTAAGGTAATTTGCTTTATATTCAGCGTCAGTCGGGAGATTCTTTACGCCGAGAACTTCAAGAAGCTTAACGCAGCATTCATAAACACCAAAGGTGTATTCGCCCGTAGCCTTGTCAGCGTGGTTAAAGAATTCGATGCCGAACGGATTGTCGGGATAGCAGAGTCCCGTAATCGGGCGGAGAACTGCGAGAAGAGCTTTTTCAAAGCCGTCTCTGTCGCCGTCATTAAATCCGAAGTCGCCGTTCTTGAACTCAATAGCTGCGATAGCGTCGTACATATTGGCGTCTTCATAATTTGTTGTTCCGTCGTCGTTTGTTCCGCAGGGAACCTGAACGGGATTGCCGTCCTTATCGGTAGGTACCTTTCCGCTTGCAATTACGTTATAAATCTTACCCTTTGCAGCAGCGAAATCATCCTCGTAAAGTCTTGCAACAAAGCCTTCAACAGGGATAACGCTTTGAACTACGTCACCTGCCTTCATACCGGGAGCAATCTCTGACTTATTGTGAGAAAGAGTTGCATAAAGGCCGTAAATCTTTCCGATTGTTTCGTTTGAAAGGTGCTGCTTGAGAGCAGAGTTTACAACGTCGTTTTTATCTTCAATTACTATCTGGTCAGTCAGAGTGGGAAGAAGGTCGTCAATAATAAAGTTTTCAACGTTATCAATGCTCTTTTCTTTTCCGAGAGCCTTGATAGCCTCGCTGTCAGAATTAGGATACGTAACCTTATCAGCCTTCTTGGCAGCTTCCTCGCTGTGCTTATTTGTATCAACGTCGGGTGCCTGAATCTGAGTGTACTTATTCCAGGTTTCGGGGTCGCAGTACGCATTTTCCTTGGCAGCGTCGCTGAGAGCGAGATATCTTTCTCTTGCTTCTTTTCTTACGCTGTCGTCTACCTTATCAAGGTCGATTGACTTAACGTAATCCTTGAACTCACTTGCGAGGATTACAAGGTAAGTATTGTAAAGATCTGCGTCATCCTGTACTGCAGCCTTGAACTCATCGGTAAGAGCGTTATATTTCTGCTCTGCAACAGTTCTGTTTTCAGCAGTGATGTTATTGAGGTCAACGCCTTCAACATACTTTCTGAAATCGTCTATCTGAATCTGAAGATACTTATTATATTCGCTTTTGTATATCTGGTCATCGCCGGGAACGATAAGCGGCTTGAAGTTTTCATCAGTATCGTTAAGCAACTTGGTTGATTCAGTTCTGTTTGCGTCTGTTACGTTGTTCATATCAACAGCGTTAACATAGTTAACAAACTGACTTGTCATAATGGTCTGAGTGTTTTCCCAAAGTTCGCTTGTATTCTTAACTATGTTCTGATGCTCTTCCTTAAGGTTATTAAACGCATCCCAAACAGCGTCAACGTCATCCTGAGTGATGTTCGGCTGCTTTGCGATAGTGTTGTTTACAAGCTCTGTATACTCTTCAATAGGAAGCTGTTCAGCATATGCGTCTGCAACGGCATTGATAAGCGCCTGAAGCTTAATACCGTTATAGCCCGCTGCGTTTGACATAGTTGACGGGTTAGCTGCTAAGTATTCAATTGAAGCGGCAGCGTCGTCATCGCCGAACTTGATATTTTCTTTAGCTGTAAGATTTGAAATCTCAGGATTAAAGAGCGGAGCCGGAGAAGTTGTAAAGTTCTTATCAAATAGGTCAATGATATACTTGCCCGTATCCGTAAGGTCATTATATGCGTTATAAGCCTCTTTAATATCAGCAAAAGCAACGTCTTTACCGTCAAGTAAATCAAGACCTACGTCAATAGTCTTACCAAGCTTTTCAAGGCCTGCAAAATCATCAGACGCATCGCTTAATGCGGTTAAGTAATCAACAAAGAATTTCTTTGTCTTAGCGTTACCGTTAGTATAGAATTCCTTAAGCTCGTTATAGTATTCAGTCGGGCCGTTTTCAGAATCTATCCACTTATTACTTGCGATATACTTTGCCTTAACTACATTAACATTAACAGGCTCTGCAGTATATACATAATAAAGGAGAGCTAATCTTTTTGCGGTTCTGTCACCGAAATAATAGCTGAAAGTAGTATCTCCGAACGTTACGCTGTCATTTAAGATATGGTTTTTCTGAGTTGTACCAAATGCGTTTGTAACGTTGTTTGCATTTGCTAAAACAAGAATCTCTGCAAAGAGAAGCTGCTCATCCGAATAATACTTATAGCTGTCCCAGAAAGCCTCAAACATTAACTTCGCCGTTTCGTTAGTTCCGAAGTTGAGGTTATTAAAGTTGTTGTCGTAAACCATCTTGATAGTTGCAGACGTTAAAACGGAATCGGTTTTGATTGATTCGTTAACGTCATGAATATCCTTGATTACTTTAATATACTCATCCGGAATTTTAAGAACAGCGTCAAACTGATTGAGAATTACATCATTCGATGCGGCAATACCGTCGTACTTAGCCTGCCTCTGAGCCGCTGTCGGAGTTTTGTTTCCGTTTTCGCTTCTGATAATCTGATTCGCTGCAACGTGAACGGCATAAGCGTAGTATGTAGGATTAACCCTAAGCCTTTCAGACGCACTGAGTGAATTCAGCTTGTTCAGCAATGCGGTGTCGTTTGCCTGAACGGTATTGGCGTTCATACCGGCTATTGCTGTTTCTGCCAGAGAATTTGCTTCTGCAATATCAGAATCTGCTGCGAAGGCAAAAAATGACAGTGAGCACGATGTTATAAGCATTACAAATGCCAATAACATACTGATTAGTTTCTTTGACTTTGTCATAAAAAACACTCCTTTAACCATAGTGACTGATTTAGTCTCACTTTATAATAACAATATTATTATAAAAAGTCAATACATTTTGTGAACTTTCTGTGAATATTTTTGTAACATTTTTTTAACAACCGCAATTTAATGGTATAAAACTATTTTCTTTTAAATAAAACTAGCATACAGTTACACATTTCATAATTCCGCTTTCCAAATTCCGAATTCCGAATTAAAAAGGACGAGCATTGCCCGTCCTGCAAAATACTGATTTAATTTTTAGTTTTTAGCGCCCGAATTGCATTGAGCACGGCGAGCACCATAACGCCGACGTCAGCAAAGATAGCAAGCCACATATTGGCTATACCGACAGCGCCGAGAATCAGGCATAAAAGCTTGATTCCGATAGCAAAATATATATTTTCATAAACTATTTTAAGGCACTTTTTTGAAAGGCTGATTGCATATGGTATTTTGAGCGGATTATCGTCCATAAGAACAATATCAGCCGCCTCAATTGCCGCGTCCGAGCCGAGAGCGCCCATTGCTATACCTATATCCGCCCTTGCAAGCACGGGGGCGTCGTTAATACCGTCGCCCGTGAAAGCGAGCATATCCCCCTTGTCCTTTTGAGCAAGAAGCTTTTCAACAATTTTGACCTTATCCTCGGGAAGAAGCTCGCTGTAGACCTCGTCAAGCGAAAGCTCCTCAGCGGCTTTATTCGCCGCCGTAGCGGAATCGCCCGTCAGCATTACTGTTCTTTTAATCCCAACATTTTTCAGCTTTTCAATAGCCTCGAACGATGTTTCCTTAACAATATCAGAGATGAGAATATAGCCCTTATATTCTCCGTCCTGTGCAACATAAACAACCGTACCGACCTCTGTTGCAGGCGTAAAATCCACTCCCTCGGCAGCCATCAGCTTTGCGTTTCCGACAGCGGTCTGAACGCCGTCAACCCTAGCAACCACGCCGTTTCCGCTGATTTCCTTAACGTCCTTAACGGAGCTTTTATCAATGCTTTCGCCATAAGCATTTTTTATGCTCAGGCTAATCGGGTGGGAGGAATAGGCTTCTGCCGCTGCGGCTATGCGGAGCAGTTCATTTTCCGTCGTGTTTTCAGGCTCAATTTTAACAACCTCAAAAACGCCCTTTGTAAGAGTACCCGTTTTGTCAAAAACGAGGTATTTTACTTTTGCAAGCAGTTCAAGATAACTCGCACCTTTAACGAGAACGCCCATTCTGCTCGCCCCGCCTATTCCGGCAAAAAATGTCAGCGGAATTGAGATAACGAGCGCGCACGGACAGCTTATTACAAGAAAAGTAAGCGCTCTGTAAATCCACTCCTGCCACATCGGAGCTTTTCCCGAAATCAAAAGAATAACGGGCGGCAGCACCGCAAGTAAAAGCGCTGAAACGCAAACGGCAGGCGTATAGTACCTTGCAAATTTTGAAATAAATTTTTCGGTTTTTGCCTTTTTAAGCGCAGAGTTTTCAACAAGGTCAAGAATTTTTGAAACCGTTGATTCGCCAAAGGGCTTCGTGGTTTTAATTTTAAGCACGCCGTTTGTGTTTATACAGCCGCTTATTACCTCGTCGCCGACGGCAACCTCTCTCGGTACGCTTTCGCCCGTAAGAGCGCTTGTGTCAAGGCTCGCATCGCCTTCAATAACTACTCCGTCAATCGGAATTTTCTCCCCTGCCGAAACGAGAACGACGCTTCCCGTTTCAACCTCGTCGGGAAAGACTTCTTCAACCCCGTTTTCGGTTACAAGATTAGCCGTATCGGGGCGAATATCCATTAAGTCCGCAATATTCCGCCTGCTTTTTCCGACGGCAACGCTCTGAAACAGCTCTCCGACCTGATAAAAAAGCATAACGGCAACGGCTTCCGTGTAGCTTCCGTTTTCGTAAATACCTATTGCGATTGCGCCGACGGTTGCTATTGCCATAAGAAAATTTTCATCAAACATACTCAGGTTGAGTATGCCCTTAACCGCCTTTTTCAAAACGTCGTAGCCGATAATGATATACGGAACCAAAAAAGCGGCAAGCCTGATATAGCGGTTTTCAATTTTCAAAAGCGAAAAAAGCACCAGCAGCACCGCTGATACTATTATTCTTATTAAAACCTTTTTCTGCTTTTTATTCATAATCAGATGTATACCTCGGCGTCATCGTCAACCTTGCGGCATACCTTTCGAACCTGCTTCATTACTTTAACTTCGTTTGCGCCCTCTTCGAATTCAACAATCATCTTAAGCGCCATAAAGTTAACGGCAGCGGAAATTACGCCTTCTACCTTATTAGCGGCAATTTCCATTTTATTAGCACAGTTTGCGCAGTCAACGTCAATTTTATATGTTTTTTTCATAACAAACCTCACATTCGTTATTATACATATGAATAAATGTTCATCTGTTTGATTGTATTATACCATATTGTATGAAAAAGTCAAGAAAAAGTTAAATAAATTAATAATTATGAAATATTCGCTGCAATAAGACTTCCATTGAAACGACGGCTAAAACGGGACGTCGGGGACGCCGTCCCCTACAAAATTCGTTATTGCAACGGATTTCTTAACTCATAATTCTTAGTTTTCGGGCGGGCGCAGAGACCCGCCCCTGCAACAATTCCGAATAAAAAACGGACGGGCAATGCCCGTCCGTACAGTTTAGTATTTTTCAAGAAAAGAGTGGGTTTCGCCCTCCGTTTTATAGCCCGGCATCGTATCAAGGCATACGGAATGGATGCTCTTAAAGATATGGTGCTCAACCTCGGGATTTGTTTTTCTGAGTTTCTCAATAAGCGCCTTAACCTCGCGCCGTTTTGACTCGCCTATGCCGTCCTCAGAGTTTGAATACTCGTTTACAAAGCGGCAGGCGCACTGAATAAATTCAAGCTCGTTATACCGCACCCATGCCAAAATATCGCGCTCGTTAATGCAGTACATCGGGCGGATAAGCTCCATTCCCTCAAAATTAGTTGAGTGCAGTTTAGGCAGCATAGCCTGAAGCTGAGAGCCGTAAAGCATACCGAGGAGCGTTGTTTCAATAACGTCCGAAAAATGATGACCGAGCGCAATTTTATTACAGCCGAGTTCCTTCGCCTTGGCGTAAAGATGCCCCCTTCTCATCCTCGCGCAGAGATAACAGGGCTTGCCCTCAACGCTGTTTGTAACGGCAAAAATATCGCTTTCAAAAATAGTCAGCGGTATATTAAGAAGCGCGGCGTTATCCTCAATTCTTTTACGGTTTTGGGCGTTATAGCCGGGGTCCATACAAAGAAAAACAAGCTCAAAATCCGTTTCGCTGACGCGCTTTAACTGCTGCATCAGCTTGGCGAGGAGCATACTGTCCTTACCGCCCGAAATGCAGACGGCTATTTTATCCCCTTCATTTACAAGTTCATAGTTTTTTACGCCCTCAATGAAGCGGTTCCATATTTCTTTTCTGTATTTTTTTGTAATTGAACGCTCAACGAGCTGGTATTTTTCAAGAGTTCTCGCCATAGCCCGCTCCGTTAGCCGTTAAAATGGTTGAAAGCGGCTTCAAGGCTGATTTTACTCTGGTTTTCAAGCGCTTTCTTTCCGTAATAAACCTTACCTTTTTTAAGGGTGAAATTGAATTCCTCGTTTTCAGTCATCGGGTCGGGCACCTGAATAATAATCTCGCCCTCAACCTCGTTAACCTCGTATTTTTCGTTGGAGGTAAAGAACTTTGTATCAAGCCCATCTGTATTTTCGCTGTCAAAATACGCAATTTTCACCTTGCTTTTATCAAACTTAAAGGCGTAGGCGGTATTATCGTCCTCATTATAAAGGTACCAAGCGCCCTTTTGAATCGCGCTGTAATCGGGCTTTTCTTCTTTTTCGGTTGTTGATTCAGCGGTTGTGCTCTCCTCAGTCTCGCTTACGGAAGGTATTTCCGAAGTCGTTTCGCTCGGGGCGGTTGTTGTTGTAACAGCCGTAGTTTCCGAGGTTGAAGGAGCACTTTCGCCCGTCTGAGTAACCTCACCGTTCTGCGCCTTGCATCCCGCAAATATAAATACGCATACAAGCAGTGCCGACAGTATTGTTAAAAACGTTTTTCTCATAATTATCACCTCGCGCTTATTTTATCACATAGGTTTGACAATATCAATACATCACATTATAATAAATATATGAAAATTCTACTTATTGCCGACGTTCATCATCGTTCCGGATATAAGGGATATAACGCATAAAAAATCGTTTAATGAAGGCGTAAGGTATACGGGAAAAATAAAGGAAGCCCCCTGCCCTCCCGATATAAACACCGGCGAACTCAGAGAGCTTTCGCCCTTTCTTAAAGCTGCGGTTTTCGGGCACGACCACAAAAACAGCTTTGAAACGGAGCTTATGGGAGTAAAGCTGATTCAGTGCGCGGGAGCGGGGCTTGAATGTTACGAATATCCTCAACGCCCGAGCATAAAACTTCTGGATACAAAAACGCTTAAAACCGAATACATAAAAATATAGTGGGTGAAAAATCACCCACTGTTTTTATTTGCTCCGAGTGTTTATACCGCAAAGTTTCTCACCTGCGGCGAACAGGTCAGGCTTTTATTCTGTTTCCGCCATAATCCCATAGTGGTCGGACACATAGCCCTCGGTCAGATTATTGAGCACCTCGTAGCTCTTACCTTTTTTGCTTGTAAAGATAAAGTCAATAGGCTTATCCCCGGTATCTGTATAGCCCCAGTCCTGCCAGGTTGCGCATTCGCCTTTGGTAGTATCGTTAAGCACAGAGGTTATTATTTTATACGCGTCACTGTCAGAGGTTGAATTAAAATCTCCCGTCAGGATAATGTCTATATCCTTATACTGCGCTTTTATTTCAGCTGTTTTTTCAACTATGAGCTTTGCGCCGAAGCTGACAGCCTCCTCGCTTGAATTATCAAGATGAGTATTCAAAAAAGCAATAAGCCTTCCGCTATTCCTGTTTTTAAGAATCGCGTATGAGCAGATACGGTTACAGCCCGCCTCTTTCTTCTCGCCGTTTTCATCCGTATAGGTGAAGCGGCTTTCCCTGTCGGGAGTCTGAGAAAGCCAGAAGGTGTCTGTATCAACTGCTTCATAAATATCCTTCACCCAGAAAATGCCATTCATTTCGCTCGTGTTTTCATCGCCGTCGCCTCCGCGTTTAACAGCGTAGCTTTCATACTCGGGCATATTCTTATTTATGTAGTCGAGCCACTCTGAATTAAGCTCCTGGGTACCTATAAGAGCAGGGTCTTCATAACGCATATAGTTTACAAAGCGCTCTTTTCTGTCCTTACCCGCCGTATCGTCAAACGGAGTTCCCCACGGCGCCGCAAGATTAAAGCTTACAACGCGGTTTTCAGCGTAATACCCGCCGTCATCGAAAAGCGGTTCGCGCACGTCCTTCGGCATCATTACGCATCCTGCGGCAATAACTGCGCACAGCAAAACGGACATAATTACGCCGCCTTTAAGGCTGCGTTTTTTCTTTTTATCGGTTAATAAGTGAAGCACTGATTCCAGCGCATAAATAGCCATTGTAACGTAAAAGCCGATTCTTATCTCTCCGCCGTTTGCGCAAACGAGAACGGAAAGCGCGCCGAAAACGGCAGTATTAATCAGGCTGAAAACAAGATTTCTCAGCCCGCCGTTTTCTGTTGCGGAAAACAGCGAATTAATTATAACGGCAAGTGAAAGAAGTATAACGCATACCATAGCAAGCACGGCAAAAAGGTAATCGCTGCTCCATACGCCTATACCAAGACCGTGATTTACTATGCTGAGAATAAACGCTATAAGCGATACCTTTTTATGCCCCGCATAGTACATTGGAAGACACATAGAAAGCAGCGGGGTAAAAAACAAAACGAGCCTTACAATATGAAGCGGTGTTTTAACGGCTGAATTTTTAAGCAGCGCCTTAAAGTTTTCTACCTTTTCAACCTCTGCGGCAGCCTTTTTTGCGTCCTGCTCAAGCATTTCATCGTGTTTATAATACATAAGGTTTACGCCGCACTCCGGACAGTTTTGTTTTAAATAAAACGCGCTTAATTTTTTACCGCACTTTGGGCATTTACTGCTCACTCAGCTCACCTCCCGAAACCTTTTTAGACAGCGCCTCGTGACGCTCCTCAAGGTCATTTCTTATCATTTCAAGGCGCTTACCCGTAAGGGTGTAAAACGCATACGGAATAAGCGATAAAAGCCCGAGCGCCCACGGTACAAAGGTAAACAGCGCCCAGATATAAAGGTCGGTTTTATCGCCCTTCTGAGCAACCTGCATTCCCGCCTCATTGCTTACGAACGAAAGCCCGATTACAGGCAGCAGCGCCGTACCGATTGAGGTTGAAATTGAGCCTGTAAGCTTACCGACAAAGGTGAGAACGGAAAAGGTTATACCCTCCGTTCTTTCGCCCGTTTTCCATTCCATATAATCCACAGTATCGCCAATCATTTCCGTAGGGATAACCATATTTATTGTATTAAAGAAGCTGAATATGAAATTCTGTACCATAAGTATAACCGAAACGGCGACAACGCTTGTATTGTAAAACCTCAGCCCCGCTACAAAGGTTACGGTGCCGACAACAAAACGAACTACTATGTTGAGCATTACTATCTGTCTGTTGTCAAATCTCTTTTTCAGTTTTGGTATAAGAAGGTAAGTAAGGAAGCCGAAAACAGTTCCCGGCAGAGAAATCCAGAGCACGGCTGACGAGAGATTGAGCACCTCTGAATAATAATACGTCTGAAAAACGCCCGCAAGTCCCGTAAGCGCACCGATGACGTTACCTACGATGATTAACAGCAGGGGCTTATTTCTGAACATTACCTTAAAGCCCTCAAGAACCGAGGGTTCCTTAATTGACTGAACAACGCGCTCTTTCGTTTTTCTTCCCGCAAGCGAGAAAACGAAAACAATCATAACCGCCGCAATAACGGCAAGAATCAGAAAATCCTTTGAAAGCGACAGCCCCCACACTCCGTTATTAGTTAAATCCATCATTACGGGAAGGAAGGTAAGCGACAGCCCGCCTAAAAGACTTGAAATAAAGCGAGCCGTTGAAATAGCCCTCGTTCTGTCGCTCGGAAGCGGAGAAATAGCCGTGCTCATTCCCCAGAAAGGTACGTCGCCGAGGGTGTAAATAAACTCCCAGAGAATATATGATATATACATATACGCAATTTTTACGCCCGTGCTTTTTGCATCGGCAAGTATTTCCGGCCCCGCAAAAAACAAAACGGTTGTAATTGCAAGCGGTATAGGCACGAAAAGCAGATACGGTCTTAATTTACCGTAGCGCGTTCTAGTTTTATCAATTATGCTACCCATAAGCGGGTCGTTTACCGCGTCCCAAAGGCCTGTAACAAGAATCATCGTTGCAACAGCCTGCTGCGGTATACCGAATACCTTTGTTAAAAACAGAGAAAGATAACCGCCCGCAAAAAGATTATAGCCGAAAACCTGACCGGCATTAGCAAAGCCGTAAGCGAGGTTTTCTTTAACTCCGACATAGCGGAGCTCGTGCTTTTTTACGCTCATTATTCCCCCCTACTTCTTTTTGATTTTTTTGAAATAAACTACCAGTCCTGCGACTAAGCCGATAATAAACGCCGCCGTTATTATTCCCGCCGCAGCTCCGGCTGAAACCTCAGCCGACAGAAGATAAAAGTTCATATTTTTCCTCTTTTCTTAAAATGTAAAATAATTATATCATATAAGCTACACAAAAATCATTACAGGGTTGTAATAATTTTTTCCAATTTTGTAAATTTTGTTTAAATACTATTGCATTATTGTAATTTTTATATTACTATACTAATATGCCAACTAACACCAAAAAACGAAAAAAGACGACTTCCACCGCGAAAACAAAGACAAAAAAGGGTGGAAACAGCAAAAAAAAGAGAAAAAAGAATAAAAAATACGATAAAAAAACAATAATCATCCTAAGCGTTGCCGTTCTGAGCGTTATTGCGCTTTTTGTAATAATTTTTACAGTTAAAGGCAGCCACACGAGGAACAACCCCGTTAACCTTAAGGGCGACGTTGCATGGGGAATTGACGTTTCCTCACACAACGGAAAGATAGACTGGGAAAAGGTTTCAAAAAAAGCGGAATTTGCCTTTATCCGCGTAGGCTACAGCGGATGGGCAAAGGGCGAAAATAACGCTGATAAAAAGGCTAAATACAACCTTTCCCAAGCCAATAAGTATAAGGTACCTGCAGGGGTTTACTACTATTCCCAGGCTACAAACGAAAAAGAGGCGAAAAAGGAAGCTGAATTCCTTCTTAACAGGATTAAGGGCTATGATATTTCACTCCCGGTCGTTATTGACTTTGAATATCCCACAAGGGGCAAAAAGCGCATAGGACGGCTCCATATGGCTCACCTTTCAAAAAAGGAAAAAACCGCCGTTATAAACGCCTTTTGCGACAGAGTTCGTAAAGAGGGCTACACTCCCGGGGTTTACGCTTCAACCTCCGTTTATGAATCTGAGCTTAACGTAAAGGATTTCCCAAAGGACGTTTTTATCTGGGTTGCGGATTATAACAGGAAAAACACATACTCGGGATACTACGATATTTGGCAGTACAGCGACAGCGGAACCTGCAAGGGAATCAAAAGCAGCGACGTTGATTTAAACTATTTTTATATAAAGAACAGGCTATGAGGTGTAATATGAAAAAAGCTTCAAAATTTACAGCGCTGATACTTGCGGTAATTACGGCATTTTCAATGCCGTTTTCGGCTTACGCTTTTAAAGGCACCACCATTTTTAATTCCAAAACCTACACCCATCAGGACAGATTTTCGGGCATTCCGATTGTTCAGGGAATTGACGTTTCAAAGCACAACGGCAATATTAACTGGGCAAAGGTTAAAGCGGCAGGCGTTAAATACGCTATTATCCGCGTTGGCTACAGAGGCTACGGAGACTCGGGAAAGCTCGTTTATGACAGTAAATTCAACGAATACATAAACGCTGCCTATGCTCAGGGACTTGATATAGGAATTTATTTCTATTCTCAGGCTGTAAACACGAAGGAAGCAACCGAAGAGGCTAATTATGCACTGAAAAAAATCAACTCCTACAAATCAAAAATCACTCTTCCCGTTTACTACGACTATGAATTCGCTGACGTTTCAACAGGCAGACTTGATACAGCATGGAGAACGGGAAAGCTTAATAAAAACGGTATGACCGCCAACGCTAAGGCGTTTTGCTCAACGATTGAAAATGCGGGCTTTGACGCAGGTATTTACGCAAGCAAATATTTTTACTACGACAATCTCAATTACGAGGACCTCCAGGATAAATACGATATATGGGTTGCAAACTATGCAACTAAAACCACCTATAAAGGCACCTTCAGAATATGGCAGTTTTCGTCAGAGGGCAAGGTTAACGGCATTACGGGAAACGTTGACGCAAATTTCCTTTACAAAACATATACCGTAGACATTGAAAAGCAGGCGTACACCGGTAAGGAAATTAAACCATACATCCCCCTGAAAAGCGGAAGCACTGAGCTTATTAAGGGCGAGGATTATTACGTTACCTTTGCAAACAATATAAATTACGGCACAGCGAGCGTTACCGTAACGGGCGTTAATAAATACGCAGATATTCCAAAAAAGACCTACTATTTTGAGATTGTGCCTACGGCAGTTACAGGAGTTACGCTTACTAAGCGAAGCGCCGGAAGCATTACTCTGAAATGGGACGAACACCCCGCTGCAGAGGGATACCAAATAAAATACTATACTGCAAACGGCGGCTACGTTGCGGGCGAAACCACTGATACAAGCTACACCGTTACCGGACTTGCGGGCTCAAGCTGGTACTATTTTACTGTATCCGCTGTTAAAAGCGTAAGCGGCAAAAAGTACTACGGAATTGAAAGCGAAAAGCAAAGACTTATTACAAAGCCTGACAAGGTAACGGGAATCAGAACCGCCTCAAGAAAAAAGAACTCAGCTGTTATTAAGTGGAACGCACAACCGAACGCTTCGCACTACAAGGTGTTTAAATATAATCCAAACGCAAAAAAATACGAGCTTGTCGGAATAACAAACACCAACAGCATAAACGTTAAGCATATTGCTGCAAATTCAAAATTCAAAATTAAGGTACGGGGAGCCGTTATAACCGAAAGAGGTAAAGAAGTCTGGGGTGCAAACAGCAAGGCTTACAATGATTACTCCTCCCCTGCAACGCCAAAAATCAAATCCGCTAAAAAGGCGGCGGACAAAATGATTACGGCAAAGTGGAAGGGCGTAAGCAATATTAAAGGCTATCAGATTCAGTACGCGCAGAGCGCAACCTTTACCGTAAAAAAGAAAAAGGTAAATACAACTAATTCAAATTCGCTTATCTTCAAAGCGAAGGGCGGCGGCTCAAGCTACTATGTAAGAGTAAGGGCTTATACAAAGCACTACGGCAAAACCTATTACTCCGACTGGAGCAAAGCAATCCACGTTTATATGTAATAAAAAGCGACTGATTTCTCAGTCGCCTTTTTGTTTTTGTTTTACTTATTGTAACGAATAACTCTTAACTATTATTCTTTAATTCCTCTTCCGCCTTGCCGCTCATTATGTACTGCAGCAAATCGGCAACGCAGCCCTGATTGCAATGGCAGGCTTCAAACTTACAGATTTTATGGATTGCCTTTGGCGCCTGCCCCGCGCACGCGGGAAGTCCTACGGTTTTGAGCATATCCCAGTCGTTATAATAATCGCCGATTGCGGCAACGTGGCTTTTTTCAATGCCGAGCATATCCGCAAGCTTCATAATTCCAACGCCCTTATGGGTATCCTTCTGGAGCATTTCAAGCGAAAAGGCGGAGGAACTCATAAAGTTTGCCTCTGCGTCCTTTTCCTTATTCTCCTTACGGATAAGGCTCTGGAGCTTATTGATTGTAAACGGATTTGACCAGAAAATTACCTTCATCCAGCCATCCTTAGGCACATCGTCAAGGGATTTGACGTATTCGTGGGGCGCTTTGTCAAAGTACATAGTTGACATCGCGAGCAGCCCGCTTTTTACTATATAAACGTAGTCGTCAAAATAAACGCCTATATCAACGCTCTTGAAAATTTCATCGTATTCCTTAGCGATATAGCGAACAAATTCCTGACCCTTTTCTCCGATTGTACTGCGCCAGAGCATTTTCCGCTCTTTATAATCGTAAAGCCCTGCGCCGTTTAAAACAACAGCGGGCTGATTCGGGGTGATTCTGTTATAATTTCTTTCAAGGCTTGACTGAAGCCTTCCCGAAGCGAGGGTAAAATTGCCCCCGCGCTCCGTAAACTCCTTAATTGCGTAGTAATTACGCTTAGGGAGCTTTCTCAGCTTATTATTCAACGTTCCGTCTATATCGGAAACTACAAGCCAGTTTTCAAAGGTCTTTTCCATTTCAGACCTCCCTTAGTTTATTGAGAAACGAAGTGAAATACGGCGGCAGCTCGCTTTCAAACTCCATATATTTTCCGCTTCTCGGGTGGACAAAGCCTATCTGCTTTGCGTGGAGGCACTGTCCGTTAAGTCCCTTTATAACCTTTTTGGGACCGTAAACCTCATCGCCCGCAACGGGGTGGCCGATATACGCCATATGAACTCTTATCTGGTGAGTTCTGCCCGTTTCAAGCTCGCAGCGGATATGTGTAAAACCGTCATAGCGCTTAATGACCTTGTAATGAGTTGTAGCCGCCTTGGAATTCTTCAGCGTTACAGCCATTTTCTTTCTGTCCTTAACGCTTCTGCCTATCGGCTCATTGACCGTACCGCTCTCCTCTTTTACGTTGCCGTAAACTACAGACTCGTAGGCGCGGGTGAACGAATGGTCCTTAATCTGAGAGGCAAGTCCCAAATGCGCTAAATCGTTTTTTGCAACGATGAGAAGCCCCGAGGTGTTTTTATCAATACGGTGAACTATCCCTGGGCGGATTACCCCGTTTATACCCGAAAGACTGCCTTTGCAGTGGTACATTAGCGCGTTTACGAGCGTACCCTCGTAGTTTCCGCTCGCAGGGTGAACTACCATTCCCTTTGGCTTGTTTACAACAAGCAGGTCGCTGTCCTCATAGACAATATCAAGCGGGATATTTTCAGGCAACACCTCAAGCGGCTTTGCATCGGGAACAGTAACGGTGATTTTGTCGCCGCCCCTCAGCTTATAGTTTTTGCTCAGCGCAAGTCCGTTTACCTCAGCCCCGCCGCCGTCAATTATCTTTTGAACGGCAGAGCGGGTAAAGCCCTCAAGCGCTTCAACAAGGTATTTATCAAGCCTTACGCCCGAATTCTCTTCGCTTACGGTGAAAGAATAGTTTTCAGGCATCGCTTTTCTCCTTGTTTTTAATTAAATCCGTTACAAGATACAAAACGAGAGAGCAGGCTCCGAGAGTAACCGCGCTGTCCGCAATATTAAAAACGGCAAAATTCACAAATACGGGCTCAATAAAATCAACAACGTACGAAAAACGAACTCTGTCAATAAGGTTGCCTATGCCGCCCGAAATAATTACGCCTATGCTCCAATACGCCCAGAGATGAGGACATTTATCTGAAAAAAGATACCGGAGTCCCGCGGCGCAAACCGCAACGGTAAGGATAATAAAAATCCACCTTGCTCCGCTTAAAAGCGAAAAAGCCATACCTGTATTTTCGGCATAGCGGAACTGAACAACCTTCGGTATAAAGGTAAACGCTTCGGCGCCCTTTAAATACCTTACGGCTAAATATTTAGTCAGCTGGTCAAACGCAACAATCATTAAAATCATAACGCTGCACCAGAGATGCTTTTTAAGGTGTTCGTTTTTTTTCATAACGGTATATTCTCAATTCAGGGAGGGCACGCAGACCCTCCCTTTCTTGTTGTTTATAAATTGAGAGCTTTCATCGTCTCGGCACATTCAGCGCAGAGAGTCGGATGCTCGGCGCAGGAGCCTACTGTTGTTGAGAACTTCCAGCAGCGCTCACACTTTTCGCCGTCAGCCCTTGCAACGGTAATGCTCAGACCTTCAACGTCGCCCTTCACAGCGCCTTCACCTTCTGCAAGCTCAACTGCGGAGGTGATAAAGATTTCGGGTAGAGCGTCCTTAACGCCCTCAAGGAATTCCTTAAGCTCGCCGTCAGCGTAAAGGGTGACCTTTGCTTCAAGCGGCTTACCGATAACCTTTTCATTACGCGCAAGCTCAAGCGCCTTCTGAACGTCGGTTCTGATTTCGTGGATTTTATCCCACTTTGCGATAAACGCACCGTCAGCATCAATATAGTCAGCCTCGGGAATATCGTTAAAGAGAGGTCCTTCGGGATTTCTTGAGCTATCGTGCTTCATAGCGAGCCAGATTTCATCGCAGGTGTAAGCGAGAATCGGGGTAAGCACAAGGGTAAGCGCGTCGAGCACCTTATAGAGTACCGTCTGCGCAGCGCGTCTTGACTTTGAGTCGGGCGCAGTTGTATAGAGTCTGTTTTTGAGAACGTCAAAATAGAAGTTACTCATATCAACAACGCAGAAATTATGGAGCGCGTGAGCAGTTGTGTGGTACTCATAATTATCATAGCCCGCTCTTGCTTCCTTAAGCACCTCGTCAAGCTTCATAAGAGCGTACTTATCAAGTTCTTCGAGCTCCTCGTTGGGTACGGTATCCTTATCGGGGTCAAAATCGTAAAGGTTGCCGAGGCAGTACCTTGCGGTATTTCTGATTTTTCTGTAGTTATCGGAAATCTGCTTGATAATCTCGTCCGAAATACGGATATCAGCGTGGTAATCCGCTGAAGCAACCCAGAGGCGGAGAATATCAGCGCCGAATTTATTCATTATTTCCTGCGGGTCAATACCGTTGCCGAGGGATTTACTCATTTTTCTGCCCTCGCCGTCAACTGTCCAGCCGTGGGTAATAATCTCTCTGTACGGAGCGCCCTTACCCGCTGCAACAGAGGTGAGAAGCGAGGACTGGAACCAGCCTCTGTACTGGTCAGCGCCCTCAAGATAAACGTCTGCAGGCCACTTGAGATAAGGTCTGTTCTTGCAAACTGCAAAATGCGAGGAGCCTGAATCAAACCAAACGTCCATAATATCCTTTTCCTTTTCAAAGCCCTCAGCCTTGCCGCAATGCGGACAGGTGAAGCCCTCGGGAAGGAAGTATTCGGCGTCGTGGGCAAACCACGCGTCGCTGCCCTCTTTTCCGAAAATATCGGAAACCTTATTCATAACGTCTGCGTCAATAATCTCTTTACCGCAGTCCTTACAATAAATAACGGGAATAGGAACGCCCCATTTTCTCTGGCGGGAAATACACCAGTCCGCGCGCTCCTGAACCATTGACTGAAGTCTGTCCTTACCCCACTCGGGGAACCACTTAACCTCCTCGGCTGCTTTAACGGCGTCCTCCTTAAAGGCGTCAACAGAGCAGAACCACTGAGAGGTTGCGCGGAAGATAACGGGCTTATGGCAGCGCCAGCAGTGAGGATACTGGTGCTTAATCTTTTTAAGCGCAAAGAGAGCGCCGATTTTTTCAAGATGCTCGGCTATAGGCTTGTTTGCATCCTCGGTTGAAAGACCTGCGAACTGACCAGCCTCCTCAGTGAGAATACCCTTATCGTCAACTGGTACAACCATCGGGATTTCAGGGTAATTTTTACAAACGATAAAGTCGTCAACACCGTGGCCGGGAGCTGTATGAACGCAGCCCGTACCGCTTTCAAGAGTAACGTGGTCGCCTACTATAACGAGAGACGTTCTGTCAAGGAACGGATGAGCGGTTTTGATATATTCAAGCTCTGAGCCGCGGATAATACCTACGGTTTCGTAATCCTCAATTCCCGCGTCAGCAAACGCAACGGGGCCGAGGTCCGTTGCCATAACATAATACTCACCGTTAGCCTTGAAAAGAGAATACTCATAGTTCGGGCCAACGCAGATTGCAAGGTTAGCGGGAAGAGTCCATGTTGTAGTTGTCCAGATTACGAAATAGGTTTTATCAAGCTCTGCGCCGAGTGCTTCAAGCTTGCCCATATCGTCCGTAACCTTAAACTTAACGTAGATTGAGTGGCAGGGGTCCTCGCCGTATTCAATCTCCGCTTCTGCGAGCGCCGTATTACAGTCGGCACACCAGTAAACGGGCTTTAAGCCTTTATAGATATAGCCCTTATTCGCCATTGAAGCAAAAACCTTAATCTGCTCCTGCTCAAACTCCTTCTGAAGCGTGATATACGGCTTATCCCACTCACCGATAACGCCCATACGCTTAAAGCTTTCGCGCTGAATATCAACGTAGGAAAGCGCTGTATCGCGGCAGATTTTACGCAACTCTAAATCAGTAATATTGCTCGTTGCGGTAATGCCTGCCTTTTTTCTTGCGGCAAGCTCTGTCGGCAGACCGTGGGTATCCCAGCCGGGAACATAGGGTGACTGGAAGCCCGTCATATTCTTATATCTTACAATGAAATCCTTAAGAGTTTTATTGAGCGCATGGCCGATATGAATATCGCCGTTAGCATACGGAGGGCCGTCGTGAAGAACGAATTTCGGCTTTTCCGCATTGTATTTCATAAGCTGCTCGTACTGTTTTTTCTCCTCCCAGCGAGCGAGGAATTCAGGCTCTCTCTGAGGGAGAGACGCTCTCATCGGAAAATCGGTTTTAGGTAAATTTAACGTCTTATTATAGTCCATTTAAGTTAACTCCTGACAATTTATGTAATTATTTCTTTTTCTTGAAAAATGCTTTATGTCTCGGCTCATCATCCTCGCCGCCGTCATAGTCATCGGGCGGAACGAGCGAGATAGTCTGCGTTTTATCAAGGTGAGCGTCCTCTTTTTTAAGGTTGAAATAGCTTTCAAAGGGCTGCTCGTCGCCGTCAGAGGATACGTCCTCCATTTCGGGTTCCTCGGTAATTTCGGGGATAATTCGGTGAGAGGTATCAACGGGTGTAATCTTGTCGTTCGAGAACGCCTCAACCGCTGCCTTCGGATCCTCGGTTTCTTCTGTTAAGGTAAGCTGTTCTGCATCCTCAGCGTTCTCAGCATCCTCAGACTCTTCATACACGGGAGCCTCAGGCTCGTATTCAGGCTCCTCATCAGGTACGGGAGCTTTAACAGCCTCAAGCGTAATCTCCTCGGGGATAGCCTCCTCCATCTCGTCAATCTCGTTCAAAAGACTGCTTACGTGGTTTTCGATATCCTCAACCTCTGTTTTGTCAGCGGTTTGGGTCATATCAATCTTAGCGCCGTTAAGAGCGTTGAGCTGGTTCGTATAGAGTTCCTTAAGACCGGCAATAAACTCAGCGGCGTCCTTTTTAAGAGCGGAATTGAGGAGAACGTAAGCCTCCTTTTCCTCCTTAGAAGTAGCAATAAGGTCGTCGGAAATAGCCTTTGCCTGGTCAAGAATATCCTGAGCAACAATTTTTGAAGAATTAATGGCATCGTTTGCCTTTTTCTCGGCTGCAGCAATAATTCCGTTAGCCTCATCGGTTTTATTTTTAATAAGTCCCGTAGCATATGACCTTGCCTCGCTGATAGTCTGCTCAGCCTGTTCATTTGCTTTTGAAACGGTTTCAGCGGACTTAGCCTCTGAATCGGCAATAAGCTTATCCGCCTTTTCCCTTGCCTCTGCCTCAATAGTGTCGGACATCTTCTGGGCTGTAATGAGAGCGGATTTAATTGAATCCTCATCTCTTCTGTATTCCTCTATCTTTGAAGCGAGCGCTTCAAGCTTGCGGTACAGTTCCTTATTTTCGTTAGCATACGCCTCAATAGTATCCGAAGCCTGCTCAATTACTGCCTCAACCTCGGCAATATTAAAGCCGTCATCTTCGTGCTGAAATTTAACTTCTCTTAAATCGTTAGCGCTAATCATTATCATATCCTCCAAAAATAATTATCACATAAACATTCCGTTGCTCTCAAGCTCGTCAATCAAATCGCCCATAACATCAACGTTATACGGAGTAATGATATAGGTTGAATTTGCAACACGCTTAATCTGACCGTCATTAGCATAGGCAACTCCCGAAAGGAAGTCAAGCAGTCTTCTTGCAATATCCTTATTGGTTGCCTCAAGATTGAGCACAACAGTTCTCTTTTCATTGAGGTTATCGGCAATATTAGCCGCCTCCTCATATCTTTCGGGCTTAACGAGGACTACCTGGAATTGGGTTGTTGCGTGGATATTAACAACCTTGTCGCCTCTCTGCCTCCTCGGCGCACGCTCAGCGCGCTCCGTACGCTCGTGGCGTTCCTCCCGTTCACGGGGAAGCGGGCGTTCGTTTCTCTCAATTGAGCGCTCCGCTCTTGCGGGAAGCCCAAAGGAGTTATTCTCATCATAGTATTCGTCAAAATCTTCGTCGTCATCAACGAGCATATCCTTGAATTTGTCAAAAAGTCCCATCTCTTTACCTCACACTTTATAAATTAAAAATATCTTCTGGCTCCGAAGATTGCAGAGCCTACTCTTACTAAATTTGAACCCTCATAAACGGCAGCCTCAAAGTCGCCGCTCATTCCCATCGAGAGTATTTCCATATCTATATTATCTAAATTTTTATCTCTTATGTCAATAAATCTTTTGTACATAAGGGAAAAATATTTTCTCGCCTCGTTTTCATCGCAAATCGGGGGTATGGTCATTAGTCCTTTAACCTTAATACCCTCAAGCTGCGCAACGCCGCAAACGAGCTCCTCCAGACAGTCTGCACTAACTCCGCTTTTTGACTCCTCGTTTCCGATATTCACCTCAAGGAGCACCTTGCTCACTAAACCGCGGTTAACGGAAACCTTGCTTATTTCCTTGGCGAGCTTAAGGCTGTCAACGGATTGAATCATATCAACCTCGCCTACAATCTGTTTAACCTTATTGGTCTGAAGGTGGCCGATAAGATGTTTTTCAACCCCGTCAAGATGAAGAGAATCCTTTTTGCCGAGATATTCCTGAACTCTGTTTTCACCTATTAAATCCGCACCGTCGTCAAGCACGGGGTTAATATACTCAGCCTCAATGGTTTTGGTAACGCACATAAGGCGTACCTCCTCAGGCTTTCTTCCCGCTTTAACGGCGGCCTCCATAACCCTGTCCTTAATTCTGCGGTAATTATCAACGGTTGCGCCGACACGCGCCTCATCAATCATAAACCTTGCCCTCCTTCAGTTCTTTACCCTGAGTAATGATTTTATCGTAAAGGCGGATTCCGTCCTCATTGTCCTGGTCAAATTCAAGAATGGCAAATTCATCCGTAGTATAAAGCACCTCTGCCTTTCTGAAATAAACCTGGCTTGCAACGAGTGCATATACGCCCTTTTCTCCTTTTTTATTAACGTGTATAGCGGAAAGCGGCACCTTAATGCCCTCATAGCTTTTAATTCTCAGCTCAATATCCTCACACCTCAGCGAAGCGAGGGAGCTGTTCATATCGTTACACCTTAAAAGTAAAAGCGATTGCTTTTCGCCGTGGGGTATATCCGCTCCGCTTACAATTTCAGCGGTCAGCACCGTATCGTTACTGTCCTTCAGCGAAAGCTTTACTGTCCCGCCGTTTTTAAGAGTTTTAGCGTCCTGTGCGTCAATAACGCACGCCATATACCATTCGTAGCTTGTTACAAGCTTTCCGAGATAATCAGTAGTTTTCTTTTCTTTTTCGATTTTATCAATCGTATTTTGCACCTGCTCAAGAGTCAGCTCCTCAACCTTATCGTAGGGAACAACGTTTTCGTAGCCGTCCGTATAGCTTGAAAATACGCCCGATACGTCGGTTGTTATAAAGCTGTCGGGCTTGGCGTTAGAAGCGTACTGCTGTGCCTGCTGTCTTAAATCCTGAATGATTGAGAGAAGGTCTACCTTTTCGCCAATAATTATCTGGCGGCGTACAAGACCGTCGTTTACCTTTTCGCCCGCTTCGGAAAGTCCCTCAGTATTGCGCAGCGCAATATTTCGGATATAAGTATTAATGTCCGACTCAAGCTCGGAATCTATGCTCTCAACGCTCGCAACCTGACCGAGAGTCTGGCTTTCAAGGTTTTCATAGTAGGCGAGGCTCTGCTGAATTTCCGCGTACTTTGAATAATTAGTTGCAGCCTCCTGATTAGAAAACCTCATAGCTATATTTCCGCCAACGTTTACCTTATCGCCGTCTTTAAAACAGGGAACGGTAATTCCGCCCGACGCTTTGTTTACGGGCTGTTCATCCCTTATAACAAGCGCTTTGGCGTCAACCTTTTCATAAACCGTTGAAATAAGGGCGGTTTCGGTTTTAACCTCAATATGAGATACCGAATACACCTCAAAGGCGATATATGCAAATATAAGCGCAATAGCTATTGCTATTGAAATATTATTTAGCCTTTCCCTGTTCAAATCCGTTTCCTCCGTTAGTCCTTCAAAAACTCCTCTGCCAGACTGATTGCCTGCTCTGTCGGGGAAGCATTTTCCCCGTCGGTATAAACCCAGCGGATGTTTTTGTTCCTTCTGAACCAGGTCAACTGACGCTTTGCATAGCGCCGCGTTTCCCTTTTCAGGTTTTCCACAGCCTCATCAAGACTGATTTTTCCTTCAATATACGGCTGAAGTTCTTTATGCCCTATTGCCTGAGAGGAGGTTTTGCCCGTTTTTCCGAGCGCCTCTCTTGCCTCAGAAACAAGCCCGTTTTCAAGCATCCTGTCAACGCGAAGGTTAATTCTCTCATAGAGCTTTTCCCTGTCGCGGCAGTTAATACCTATATAAAGCGCGTCGTACGGGCTTTCTGCAAGGCGTGAATTCTTGTTCTGCTCGGTCTTACTGACTCCGCCGTAATAAAGTTCAAGCGCTCTTATAACGCGTTTTCTGTTATTTTTATGTATGCCTTCGGCAGCCTCGCCGTCAACGCTTAACAGCTCGTTATACAGCTCGTCCGTGTCTTTTTCCGACAGTCTCTGCCTCAGCTCCTCGTCTATGCTGACGTCAGAAAAGCTGATGTTATTAATCAGACTGTCTATAAACAGCCCCGTTCCGCCCGCAATAATCGGGACTTTCCCCCTCGAATGAATTTCCTCTATCTTTTTCTTGGCAAGAGCGGTAAACTCCGCAACGGAGAAACTCTCATCCGGGCTAAGGAATTCAAGAAGATGATGGGGTATTCCCTGCTGTTCCTCTTTGGTTGCGGCGGCGGTCGCTATCGGCATACCGCGGTAAACCTGCATTGAATCGGCGCTGATTATCTCTCCGCCGACAGCCTTGGCAATGCTTACGGCAAGCGCCGTTTTTCCCGAGGCTGTAGCGCCGACAACGCATATAACTTTTATTTTTTCCATACTACGCCCTGCCGAACTGCTTTTCAATATCGTACCTGCTCATCTTTATCATAACGGGTCTGCCGTGGGGGCAGTATCTGATATTCGGCATCGCAAGTAACTTTTTAACGAATAATTCGCGCTCATAGGGCGAGGTGTAGTCGCCGCCCTTGACTGCTGCACGGCAGGAGGTTGAATGGAAAATCCAATCCATCTTTTCGGGGGTAATATCCGTTTTGCCATCAAGGAGTTTGCCCGCGGTTTCACAGATTAAATCCTCTATCCTCTCTCCGTCTAAAATTGAGGGACATTCGCGAACTATTACAGAGCTGTTGCCGAAATCTTCAACGGCAAATCCGCATTTTGAATACAGAGCAAGATTATCGCACACCGCGCTGTATTCCTCCTTCGAAAGGCGGATAACAACCGGCTGAAGAAGAATCTGCGAATGAATAACCGTACTGCTTTTCAGTTCCTCGTAGTTCATTCTTTCGTGGGCGGCGTGTTTATCAATAAAGTACAGTGCGCCTTCAATTTCAACAATAATATAGGTTTTAAACGCCTCTCCTACCACCCTGAAATCGGGAATATCAACTTCATTTTTTACGGGCGCGGCTTCCGTTTTAACCTCAGGCGCCGGTTCCGTTTTAATTTCAGGCTTCGGCTCAGTCTTTCGTATCGGCTCATCATCGCCGAAATCAATATCAAGCCTTATAACGCCGCCGTTTTCGGTTTTTTGGGGCGCGTCGGTTTTCTTAGGCGCGGCAACTCTCCAGAAATCCTCCGGGTCGCGCTGCTTAAATTCCATCTGGCGCGGCTTTTCCTCACCGCCGAAAAGGTCTATCTTTCCGCTCGCGGTTACGGGATTGGTTTTGTAGGAGGAAAAATGCGCTTCCTTAGGCGTGTCGCCCGCTTCAATTGCGGATTTAACCCCATAATAAACGAGCTCAAACACCGGGCGCTCGTTTGCAAATCGCACCTCGGTCTTTGCCGGGTGAACGTTAACGTCAACAAGCGCGGCGTTACATTCAATATTGAGCACGCAGCCAGGGAATTTACCCACCATAATCGAGTTACGGTACGCCTGCTCAAGCGCCGCCATAGCCGTCTGGCTTTTAACAAGGCGGGAATTGATAAAGAAATACTGCATCGCCCTGCTTTTTCTTGAAGCGGAGGGCTTTGTTACAACTCCCGTAAGGCGCATATTGTTTACGCTGTAATCAACGTCAATCAGTCCGTCGGAAAACTCTTTGCCGAGAACCGAGTAAATCGTGCTTTTAAGATTTCCGTTGCCCGAGGTTATAAGCACCTGCTTACCCTCGCGGATAAAGCGGAAGGAAATCTCGGGGTGGCTTATCGCCATCCTGTCAACAATTCCCGCAACGGAATTGCCCTCGGTAACGTCTTTTTTTAGGAATTTCATCCTCGCGGGGGTATTAAAGAAAATATCGCGTACCGCAATCGTTGTACCCACCGGGCAGCCCGCCTCAGAAAAATCGAGTTCCTCACCGCCTGCAATCTCATAGCGCGTTCCGAGCTCCTTGTTTTCGGTACGGGTGAGGAGTTCAACCTTTGCAACCGCGGCAACGGAAGCCATAGCCTCTCCCCTGAAACCGAGCGTTCCGATAGAATCAAGGTCCTCGCTGTTTTTAATCTTGCTCGTTGCGTGGGGAATAAAGACCTTTTTAACCTGCTCCCTTTCTATACCCGTTCCGTCGTCGGTTATACGGATATAGGTTGTTCCGCCGTTTTTAATTTCAACGGTAATATTCTTTGCTCCCGCATCAACGGAATTTTCAATCATTTCCTTAACTATTGACGACGGGCGCTCAACAACCTCGCCCGCTGCAATAAGCTGGTAAACCTCTTTGGGCAGAATATTAATTTCGGGCAAGGCGTTCACTTCCTTTCTTTTACAGCTCCTCCGCCTTCTTTTTGAGGTCATACAAAGTCTGCATTGCCTCAATCGGGGTGAGCGTGTTTATATCCGTTGCCTTGATAATTTCAAGTATATCTCCTGCGGTATTGGTACTGAAGTTGTACTGAATGTCCTCAGTTTCCTCCTCAATATCCTCCTCCGCCTTGAATTCAATTTCAATCTTATTCGCTTCAAGCTCCTTAAGAATTGACTTTGCGCGCTTTATTACGCTGTTCGGTATACCTGCGAGTTTTGCAACCTCAATACCGAAGGACTGGTCCGCTCCACCGCGGACGATACGTCTTAAGAAGGTTATATCGTCGCCCCTCTTTTTAACGGCTATTGAGTAGTTTTTAACTCCGTCGAGCATACCCTCCATAGCTGTTAACTCGTGGTAATGCGTTGCAAAAAGCGTTTTTGCGCCGAGCTTTTTAACCGCGTATTCAAGAACCGCCCTTGCTATACTCATACCGTCGAAGGTTGAGGTACCGCGGCCTATCTCATCAAGGATAATAAGCGAATTTTTTGTTGCATTTTTAATTATTGATGAAACCTCGTTCATCTCTACCATAAAGGTGGACTGACCCGAGGCGAGGTCGTCGCTCGCGCCTACTCTCGTAAATATAGCGTCAACAACGCTGATATTCGCGCTCTTTGCGGGAACGAACGAGCCTATCTGGGCGAGCAGGACTATAAGCGCGCTCTGGCGCATATAAGTTGATTTACCCGCCATATTGGGACCCGTTATAATAGCACACTTATTCTCCGCCGTATCGAGCATTGTATCGTTCGGTACAAAAACCGAGCCGTCGAGCAGGGTTTCAACAACGGGGTGGCGCCCGTCCTTTATGTCAATAATTCCATCATTAGTAATATGCGGCGCGCAGTAATTATTTACGAACGCCGTTTCGGCAAGGGAAGCAAGACAGTCAAGCGTTGCTATTGCCTTAGCCGTTTTCTGTATTCTTTCAACCTCGCCGCCTATCTGCGTTCTGATTGAACAGAACACCTCGTACTCAAGCGCGGTAAGCCTTTCCTTAGCGCCGAGCACCTTGCCCTCAAGCTCCTTGAGCTCAGAGGTAATATATCTTTCGCAGTTTGTTAAGGTCTGCTTTCTTATGTAATCCTCGGGCACCAAATCCTTATACGAATTGGTAACCTCAATAAAGTAACCGAAAACCTTGTTATAAGAAACGCGCAGCTTCGGTATACCCGTTCTCTCCTTTTCTCTCGCCTCTATTTCGGCAAGAACAGACGCACCGCCGTTTACTATATCCGTAAGCTCATCTATTTCAGCATTGAAGCCCTTGCGGATTATTCCACCCTCACGCAGCGAAAACGGGGGCTCGTCAACAATTGAGCTGTCAATCAGCGCGCTGACGTCCTCAAGTAAATCAATCTCTGAATAAACGGATTTAAGCATAGCCGCCGAGCAGGAGGAGAGAGCTCCTTTTACAGCAGGAAGCTTTTTTATAGTTTCGCACAGGGTACGAAGTTCCCTTGCGTTAGCGGTTGAATAGGCGATACGGCTCATAAGCCTTTCCATATCGTTAACCCCTCCGAGAGAGGAACGAACGGTATCGCGCAGCATAGTATCGTCAAACAGCTCGCCTACGGAATTCTGCCTTTTGGTAATCAGCGAAATACTGATAAGCGGTCTTTCAAGCCACTGACGGAGAAGGCGCTTACCCATAGCGGTTTTAGTTTTATCAATAACCCAGAGGAGCGAATGCTTTTTATCCCCCGTCATCATCGACTTAGTAAGTTCAAGGTTGCGCCTTGCGCTTATATCAAGCGCCATAAAATCGTTGCCGTCGTAAAACTCAACCTCGCTCGGCGCTTCAAGACTGTCCGTTTTCTGAGTTTCCCTCAGATACCAGATAACCGCTCCGAGAGCGCACACAGCAGCCTTGCTGTGACCTATGCCGAGGGATGAGATTTCCTCCCGCTTCATAGTTTCAAGGATAAGCTCGGTTGAAGCGTCAAAATCAAAACGCTCGGCTTCAAGCTTTTCAATCCCTGCGTTGAGCCTTACCTCTGCAAACTTAACTACCTCGTCAAGTTCCGCAGCCTCGGGGCTCATAAGCAGCTCCTTGGGGGAATACGACGAGAGGCTGTTAATAATCGCCTCCTGCTCGTTATCCCTGCCTACGGTTGTAATATGAAACTCGCCCGTTGAAACGTCGGCAAAGCAGATTCCCGTTTCATTTTCTCTTTTGCAGACTGAACAGAGATAGTTATTAACTCCGTCCTCAAGAATACTTCCCTCAATCGCGGTACCGGGAGTGATAACGCGGATAACGTCGCGCTTTACTATTCCCTTTGCCGCCTTCGGGTCCTCAGTCTGTTCACAGATTGCAACCTTGTACCCGCGGGAAACGAGCTTTGCTATATAGCTGTCTGCACTGTGAAACGGAACTCCGCACATCGGCGCGCGTTCCTCAAGACCGCAGTCTCTGCCCGTAAGCACAAGGTCAAGCTCTCCGGCGGCGGTTTTCGCGTCGTCAAAGAACATCTCATAAAAGTCACCGAGGCGGAAGAATAAAATCACGCCCGGGTATTCTTTTTTCACCTGAAAGTACTGTTGCATCATCGGTGAAAGTTCTTGCTTTTTAGCCATTCATTCTCCCTCCTCTTTCGGTGTAGTAATCAGTTATTCAGTCGGTAATCAGTGGCAGCCTCCGCAGGTTGTACAGTCGTGAGTACAGTCCTCAGCGGGAATTTCACAGGTTTCGGGGTCCTGACCGTCAAAGAAAAGACCAATCATTCCGCTGATATACTTAGCCATCTGTTCCATTTCGGAAGCGGCTGCGGAATAAGTCATCATTGATTCAAGCTGCATAACCTCGTTGTAAAGGTCCTGATACTGCTTCTGAAGCTCTTCGATTTTAGCGGAATCGGATTCCTCGCCCTTTGTAGCCTCCTGCTGGAATTTAAGCGAGATGAGCTGAAGCTCCTGCATCTTCTTCTGAAGGTCCTCGTCCTTATCGTTAACTGCGGCAGCTTCTTTAAGCGCCTTAAATCTCGGGTCAGCCTGAATTTCCTTGCCAAGTTCTCTGAGTGTTGATTCCAAACTCATAATTTTTTCCTCTCATTCTTTTATTAATTCACCCTTTAAAACAAAGGTGAGCGGCTCTGTTACTTTTATTTTCTGGAAGGTTCCGATGAGCCATTCGTCGCCCTCAAATTCTATAATAATATTGCCGTCTGTTTTTGCGGCAACATAATTATCGCCCAATTTTCCCTTTGCTATAACGAAGCATTTGAATATTTTGCCCTTATGCAGCGCCATCTGCTCGGCGGATATTTCCTCCTGAACCTTAAGCAGCTCGCGCAGCCATTTTGACTTTTCGTCGTAGCTTACGGGGTCGTCCATCTCTGCTGCGGGAGTACCCACTCTCGGGGAATAGATAAAGGTAAACAGCGAGGTCGCTTTAACCTCTTTTATCAGCGAAACCGTATCAAGAAATTCCTCATAGGTTTCACCGGGGAAACCGACTATAATATCGCTCGTTACCGAGAGCTCGTCCCCCATAAGCTCCCTTGCGTAATTAATAAGACTTAAATAGTGCTCTCTCGTGTAGTCCCTGTTCATCGCCTTAAGAACTCTGTTGTTTCCGCTTTGGAACGGCAGGTGAAGGTGGCACGCAACTTTTTCGCAGCTTGCCATCGTTTCAATAAGTTCCTTCGTACAGTCCTTCGGGTGGCTCGTCATAAAACGTATGCGGAAGTCGCCGTCAATATCGTTAAGTCTTCTGAGCAGCTCGGAAAAGCTGACGGACGGAGTTAAATCCTTACCGTAGGAATTAACGTTCTGCCCGAGGAGAGTTATCTCCTTTGCTCCGCTTTCAACAAGTTCTCTGAATTCGCGCTCAATATCGCTTACGTTACGGCTTCTCTCCCTGCCCCTAACATACGGTACAATACAGTATGTACAGAAATTGTTGCATCCGTACATTATAGGCAGCCACGCCTTACTCTCGCTGTCGCGCTTAACGGGGAGACCCTCGGCTATAACGCCGTCAATATCGGGAAGCTCAAAAACTCTCTTTCTCCTTGTAAGCGCACTGTACAGCAGCTCGGGGAGTTTATGAACAACGTGCGTACCGAAAACGAGGTCAACAAACGGGAAGGAATTATATATTCTGTCCGCAATATGCTTTTGCTGCATCATACAGCCGCAAAGCGCAATAATTACGTCGTGGTTTGCAAGCTTGTACTTTTTCAGCGCGCCGACGTTACCGAAGACTCTGTCCTCTGCATGCTCGCGCACGGCGCAGGTATTGAAGATAACGAGTTTTGCCGAGTGCCTGTCCTCAGTAAAGGCATAGCCCATTTTTTCCAGCATACCTTTTATTCTTTCGCTGTCCGCAACGTTTTGCTGGCAGCCGTAGGTAACAACGCAGGCGAGCGGCTTTTCTTCGTACCTTTGTGAAAGCAGAGATGAAACGCGTTTTTCATACGCTTTCTGCTCGTTAAGCTCCGCCTCGGTTACTCTGCGGATATCAGACGCCACGCCGTCACCCTCTTTCCCAAAATATATAATAACCCATAAT
Organism: Ruminococcaceae bacterium UBA3751; assembly: GCA_002371215.1. Lineage (GTDB taxonomy): Bacteria > Bacillota > Clostridia > Oscillospirales > Acutalibacteraceae > Eubacterium_R. Next base: position 39,425 of record DFGL01000060.1, read on the forward strand.
GGTAATTATTATAACAAATACTTACTATATATTCAATATAGAAACTTATAAATATTTTATTAATTTAGTATTAATTATTATATAATTTTACCACTTTGTTAATTTCAGACGTGATGTGTTGATTTTTGTAAAACAAAGTGATATTATTTTAATACTACTTAGAAGGTGGTTTCACTATGCTGAAAAACAGAGGTGCAGGAGTTTTGCTGCACATAAGTTCAATGCCGTCGCCCTACGGCATCGGAGTTTTTGATGAAAATGCAGTTCATTTTGTTGACAGAATTGCAGATATGGGCTTTACCTACTGGCAGGTTTTGCCGTTTAACCCCGTTGACGCGGCAAATTCGCCGTACTGCTCGCCGAGTGCCTTTGCGGGCAACTATCTTTTCATTGACCCGAAGAAGCTTTATGAGGACGGGCTGATTGACGAAAACGATTTAAACGAAAACGTATATAACGGAACGCCGTACACCGCGGATTACACCTTTGCGGCTGAAAAAAGGCTGAAAACGCTAAAAAAAGCATTTCTCAACGTAACTGACGAAACGGCGCAGAAAATCAAGGAATTCGAGCTGAATAATTCATGGCTTTCCGATTACGCTCTCTATATGGCTGTTAAAGAGGAGGAGGGACAGAAGCCGTGGTGGGAATGGAGCAAAAAGCACGCTCATTACTACGACTGCGTTAAGGATATTTACCTTTACGACGACAGGGCGGCATTCTGGAAATTCGTTCAGTACATATTCTATAAGCAGTGGAATGAAATAAAGGAATACGCAAACGAAAAAGGCGTTGCAATTATTGGCGATATGCCGATTTACGTTGCTATGGACAGCGCAGACGTATGGGCTAACCTTCCGATGTTCCTCATTGACGAAAAGACGCTGAAGGTACAGAAGGTTGCGGGCGTTCCGCCCGATTATTTCAGCGAGGACGGTCAGCTCTGGGGCAACCCTATTTACGACTGGAAGGCTATGAAAAAAGACGGCTATTCCTGGTGGCTTACCCGCCTTGAAAACGCGCTCAAAACCTACGACGTCGTAAGGATTGACCACTTCCGCGCCTTCGCTTCCTACTGGGCTGTTCCCGCCGAGAGCAAAACCGCCAAGGTGGGCGAATGGTTTGACGGACCGAAAATGGATTTCTTCAACAAGGTCTTTGAAAAATTCGGCAAAAACGCGCCGATTATCGCAGAGGACTTAGGAACGTTCGGCGAGGACGTTATCAAGCTCCTTGCAGATACCGGCCTCCCGGGAATGAAGGTTGCGCAGTTTGCCTTTGACCCGAACGGCGACAGCACTCACCTTCCTCACAATGCGGAAAAGAATTCCATTAACTATGTCGGCACCCACGATAATAATACAATCCTCGGCTGGCTCTGGGAGGCGAGCGAGGCGGAGCGCAGTTTTGCGCTTTCCTATTGTCATTTCAGCGGTAACAACTGGGGTGAGGGCGGCTACCGTTCACTCTCCTGCAGAAGCATAACGGAAGCGGTATGGCAAAGCGCCTCAAACGTAGCTGTAATAACGCTTCAGGATATGTGCGGCTTCGGTGCGGACGCAAGGATGAATAAGCCCGGAATCGCTGAAAAGAACTGGGCTTTCCGTACAACGAGGGAAACTATAGACAGCATTGATACGGGATATTTTAAACACATAAATTCTCTTTACAGAAGAACATACCCCGTATTCGACAAAAAGGTGACTCAATGAGTCACCTTTTTTAATTAAGAGTTATGAGTTAAGAATTAAGAATTGTTCGTTGCAATAAATTCAGCGAAGTGCCGAAAAACAATTCTTCATTCTTAATTCATTTTATTCAGCCGGCCCGGGAAGAATGTCGCCGCTTTCGGGCGGGAAGAACTCGTCAACGGGGAAATCAATATTCTGAAAGCTCTCGCACGGAGACTGAGTTGAGCAGTTGCATTCATTTTCGGGAATGCAGAAATCAATAGCCGGAATCATAATCTGAACGTCGCGTGAAAGCTGAATAATTGAGAATAAACCGAGGGTTACGAGCACTGCCTTCTGAGGATTCTGAGGAAATCTTGAATTATCAAAATTCTGACGGATAGAATCCGGGAAGGTTGTGCAACAGCGGTGGTGGCAATGGCAAACCTCAACAACGTCAGTATCAAGGATAACGGGGTCAACCGCCTGTACTTTTGCTGTGGGATTGGTGTATTTAGGCGCTTCGGGGCAATCGCTTCTGCGGCTGCCTGCGGTTGAGGTAAAGGTTTTAACGTTACCCTCAGCCCCAAAGAGAATACATCTTTTTTCAAAATTAGCGTAGCCGACAGCAACCTGAGGCATAGCGCAGGGAGCGGTATAAGTATCAAAGCGCAAACGGAAATAGAAATTAATGTTTACGCTGTAATAGCCTCTGTTGAACGGCACCTCATCAACGTCAATGCTTACCGCAGAAATATCGCAGTCTCTCGGCTTAACCGTTACGGCATTGTCAATAAGCGACTGAGCCGCGTCATTAAAAGTTACTCTTAAGTTTTCGCAGCAGTCTCTGCTTACGCAGGAATCATAAATTCTTTTTGTATCAATGCAAACGTTTTCGCTGATACGGCTGCTCTGAATATCTGACATAGAAAAACTCCTTCATAAAGTATTTGAAGATTTACTTCAATACATACTATGAAGGAGTAATTTTTAGGTGATTATATTTTTTCAAGGCGGGCAAAATTAGCCATTACCTTTTTAGTGCCCGATTTATCAAAGGCAATTTCCATAAGCATATCGTTACCCATAGGCTTAACGGAGAGGATAACGCCCGTTCCGAAGCTCTTATGCTTAACCGTATCGCCAACCTTATAGTCAACGGACGGCTTTTCGGCGGTATTCCCTGCCTGACCGAAGCTGTGAGCGGAGCTGCTTGAGCGCTTTTCACTTCCGATAGAAACGCTTTTTGCATATCTTGCGGCGGTTTTCGGCTTGCCGAAACCGTGGTCGTAGCCGCCCGTACTGCTACCCGTAAAGCCGTAGCTTTTCGGCGCGGTTTCAACCGTTCTGTCCTCAATAATATCGCTGTCAATCTCCCTTACAAAGCGCGAAGGCATATTGCGCTGTGTTGTACCGTAGAGCATTCGCTGGCGGGAGTTGATAAGATAGAGCTTCTCCCTCGCCCTTGTAATGCCAACGTAGGCAAGGCGGCGCTCCTCCTCAAGCTCCTCATCAGAATACAAGCTCTGGTTCCCGGGGAAAATTCCCTCCTCCAAGCCGGGAATGAACACAACGGGGAATTCAAGTCCCTTAGCAGAGTGAATAGTCATAAGAACGACGCAGTCGTCATCCACATTGTAACTGTCTATATCGGAAACGAGGGCGACGTCCTCAAGGAATTCATTGAGGGAAAATTCATCGTCCTCCTCCTGATACTTGATAAGCATTGAGGAAAGCTCCTGAACGTTGTTTTTTCTGTCCTCGGATTTAGTCGGGTCCTCCTCGTCAAGATACTGAAAATACTGCGTCTCCGAAAGGATTTCCTGAAGCAAATCGGACATAGTCATACCCTCGTCAACCAAGGCTCTGAAATGCTTAATCATATCGCAAAACGCGGTGAGTTTACCCGCTGAACGCGCGGTTTTTGTAAACTCATCGGCGTGCTCGCAGACCTCAAACGCCGTCATTTCGTTAATAGCGGCAATTTCAAGTATGTAATTAAACATCGTGTCGCCTATACCGCGCTTCGGGGTGTTAATAATTCGGTGAAGCCTTACGTTATCAGCAGGGTTATTGATAACCGCAAAATACGAAATAATATCCTTGATTTCCTTACGGTCAAAGAAACGGTTTCCGCCGATAATCTTATACGAAATGCCCGATTTTGCGAGCATAATTTCTATATTACGCGACTGAGCGTTCATTCGGTAAAGCACGGCATGGTCGCGGTAACTCATACCCTTGGCAACGTTTTCGTTAATCTCATCAACAATAAACTGCGCCTCGTCAAGCTCGTTGAGAGCGGTAAAAAGCACTACCCTGTCGCCGTCCTCACCCTTATAGGAGCGAAGCGTTTTATCGGCAAGGCGGGTTTTGTTGTTTTTAATTACGGAATTGGCGGCGTTCAGAATATTCTGCATTGAGCGGTAATTTTCCGCAAGTTCAAGCTGAATAACCGTAAGTCCCTCATCCTCATAGCGCTCCTTAAAGCGCATAATATTTTCAATCGTGGCGCCGCGAAAACGGTAAATACTCTGGTCGTCATCGCCTACAACGCAAATATTATGGTAACCGCCTGCAAGCAGATACGTAAGAACATACTGGGCGTAGCTCGTATCCTGATATTCGTCAACGATAACGTATTTAAACTGCTTCTGATACATTTCAAGCACGTCGGGATTACTTCTGAAAAGCTCAACGGTATTGAAAATCATATCGTCAAAATCCATTGCGTCAGCCTTTTTGAGTTCCTTCTGATAAGCCTCATAGCACTGTGCAATTTTTGCTTTTCTGAAGTCGTTCTGAGTTTCCGCCATATACTCCTTATAATCAATAAGAGAGTCCTTCGCCCTGCTGATTTCCGCAAGGATTGAGCGGTGGTTTATAAATTTATCTTCAATGCCGAGATGCTTTTGAACGCGCTTCATAACGCGCTTCTGGTCATCGGTATCATAGATAGTAAAATGCTGCGAATAACCGAGTCTTTCGCCGAAACGGCGCAGTATTCTTCCGCACATTGAATGGAAGGTATGAGCCCATATATCGTTAGCCTCAACGCCTATAGCGCCCTCAAGCCTCTCCTTAAGCTCGCCCGCCGCCTTATTTGTAAAGGTGATTGCAAGCACCTGCCAAGGAAAGGCGTAGCCGTCCGCTATAATATGCTCAATACGCTTGACGATGGTTGCGGTTTTTCCCGTTCCGGCACCCGCAACAACGAGCACGGGACCGTCAACCGTATTGATTACTCTCTGCTGTTCTTTATTCGGTATTACTGCGTCTTTATTCATAAATTTATCCTAACAATGTTAATAGTATACCCGCTGCAACCGCTGAGCCGATAACGCCTGAAACGTTCGGTCCCATTGCGTGCATAAGAAGGAAGTTTGAGGGATTCTCCTCCTGCCCTACCTTCTGGCTTACGCGCGCCGCCATAGGTACTGCGGAAACGCCCGCGGAGCCGATAAGCGGATTGATTTTCCCCTTTGAAACAATGTACATAATCTTTCCGAAAAGCGTACCGCCCGCTGTTCCGAACGCAAATGCAATCAAGCCGAGAACGACTATAAGCAGCGTTTTAAGATTAAGGAAGGTTTTCGCAGAGGTTGTTGCGCCAACGGAAATTCCGAGCATAATTGTAACGATATTCATAAGCTCATTCTGCGCCGCCTTTGCAATACGCTCCGTCTGGCCGCTCTCCTTAAGCAGATTTCCGAGCATAAGCATACCCACAAGTGCAGCCGCGTCCGGCAGAAGAAGCGAAACGATAACCGTTACCATAATCGGGAACAGGATTTTCTCACGCTTTGAAACGGGGCGGAGATTACCCATAACAACGCTGCGCTCCTTTTTAGTTGTAAGCGCTCTCATAATAGGCGGCTGAATAAGCGGAACGAGCGCCATATACGAATACGCTGCAACGGCGATAGTACCGAGCATTTCAGGCGCAAGCTTTGAGGTTACAAAAATTGCGGTTGGTCCGTCCGCGCCGCCGATAATTGCGATTGAGCCCGCCTCCTGCGGAGTAAACGCCAAATCGAGATTAAGGTTCGGCATAAGGCTGTGAAGAGCACCGTCAAGACCGCTGCCCATACCTATTGCAATAATATACGCCGCAAAAATACCGAGCTGTGCCGCCGCGCCGAGAATAAAGGACGACGGGCGCGCAATGAGCGAGGTAAAGTCAGTCATAGCGCCGATTCCGAGGAAAATCAACGGCGGATAAATTCCCGCCTTAACGCCGAAGTAGAGAAAATCCATAAGTCCCGGGCTTGCGGCAACCCACTGCCCCGTTGCCTCATCAAGCATCCGCCCGCGGGCAACAAGCTCAACAAAACCCTGCAAATCATGATAATGAACAGCAAGGTTCGCACCCGGAAGATTAGCAAGGAGCATACCGAAGGCAATCGGTATCATAAGAAGCGGCTCAAAGCCTTTTTTTATTCCGAGGTATAAGAATACGAAGGAGAGAAGAATCATAATGAGATTTTTCCAGCCCCCGTCGGAGAAAAAGTATGCGTATCCGCTGTTAAGAAAAATATCCTTAACAACCTCCCATACGCCGTTTAAAATATCCATAAAACTAACTCCTAAAACGGTCTTGTATTATCAATAATTGCTGCCTGAGCCCAGGCGTTTCGTTTAAATTCGGGCGCCTTGTTTTTAGTAACAGATTTAATCCTTGCGCCTTCGCCCTCAACCATATACACAGCCGCACTTATTGCTGCGATAACTTCGCCGGGGATACCGTCTTGTTCATTTAACGTACCTTCCGCTTCTGTTTCTATTTCAGGCGGAGCGGGTATTACGGCAGCCCTCTCGCTGCTTTTCATTTCCCTTTCCTTAGCCTTTTTCTCGGCGGAGCTTACCGCCTTTCCGAACGCCGCAAAAATAAGAATTAAAACCGCAAGCGTTGCAAGGACGATGCCTATCCCCGCAATTACAACCGTAAAGGTAAAGGTGAGCGAGCGGTCGGGAACTATTGAAGTTTCAAGCAAAAATAAATCCACGCCTATTCCCCCATTATATATAATTACAATTATTATAATTCAAAACGGCGGCTTTTTCAACCGATTTTGAGTTTTATTTATTATTCTACCCTTTGCACAAAAAAGTGTTGATTTATTCTGAAAATAGGGTATAATATAGTTATAAACAAACGGAGGTGTTTTTATGTTAAGTAAAGAAGCTATGATTATCGCTATATTAGTTGCGCTTATTCTTCTGTGGGCTACAGAAACGCTCGGCATGAGAAGAACCTCCACCCTGCTCGGAGGAGTTATTGACTTAGGTTTCGCGCTTCTCAGATAGCATAATAAATAATTAAGGCTGAATGTTACCATTCAGCCTGTTTTTTTATATTAATTTGTTGCCCTGCGGAACATATCGTTGATTTCTTCAACGAGCGCGGGAAGCTTATCAAGGTTAGGGTCATCGTTTAAAAGTGCGTTAGCACATTCCTGACATTCCCTTAGCGTTTCCATATCCCCGAGCATATCCGCAATAACGAGATTAGGTAAGCCGTGCTGCCTTTTGCCGAAGAAATCTCCCGGGCCCCTCGTTTTAAGGTCGTAATCCGCGAGCTTAAAACCGTCCGTCGTGCTTTTAATCATTTTGAGGCGCTCCTGAGAGCTTTCGCTGTTGTTATCCGAAACGAGAATACAGTAGCTCTTATCGCTGCCTCTGCCGACTCTTCCGCGGAGCTGATGAAGCTGCGAGAGCCCGAAACGGTCCGCATTTTCGATGAGCATTATCGTTGCGTTGGGAACGTCAACGCCAACCTCAACTACCGTTGTTGAAACGAGAATCTGAACGTCGCCCCTTGCAAAAGCAAGCATTGCATTTTCCTTTTCCTTAGCCTTCATTTTGCCGTGAAGAAGGGCAAGATTATAGCCCTTAAACGCAGTATTAGAAAGTTTTTCGGCGTATTCCTTGGCGGAGATAAGCTCCGTTTCTCCCTCGTCGACAAGGGAGCAGACGATATACGCCTGATTGCCGCCGTCAACGGCTTTTTTTATAAAGTTATATATTCTTTCGTGGTACTCTGAGGTAACCAAATCCGTTCTTATCGGCTGCCTTCCGAGAGGCATTTCGTTCAAAACGGAAATATCAAGGTCGCCGTAAATAATCAGCCCGAGCGTTCTCGGAATAGGCGTTGCGCTCATTACCATAAGGTGCGGGTCCTTCGCTTTTTTGGCAAGGCTTGCCCTTTGCTCAACGCCGAAGCGGTGCTGCTCGTCGGTTACAACAAGGGCAAGATTTTTAAATTCAACGTCGCCCTGAATAAGCGCGTGCGTTCCGAGGATTAAGTCAATCTCTCCCTCAAGAAGCGCTTTTTTTATTGCCTTTTTTTCAGCCGCCTTTGTTGAGCCGGTTAAAAGGGCGATTCTAATGTCCGTATCCTTAAACAGTTTTGAGAGAGTTTCATAGTGCTGGGTTGCGAGGATTTCAGTTGGCGCCATCATAGCCGCCTGATAGCCGTTTTTAATAACGGTATACATAACCGCCGCGGCAACCGCGGTTTTACCCGAGCCGACGTCGCCCTGAATAAGCCTGTTCATTGACTCCCTGCCCGTTATATCCTTAACGCAATCCGCTATTGCATTTTTCTGAGCGTGCGTAAGGCTGTACGGAAGCAGAGTTAAATATTCATCCGTATAGTCATTTTCAATAACAAAGCTGTTTTTGGCACGCTTTTTGCTGCGGAGCTTGAGCATACCTATCTGAAGCGCTAAAAGCTCCTCAAAAATAAGGCGGCGCCTTGCTATGGCGATATTCTTTTCGTTAGTGGGAAAATGGATTTCCCTTATCGCAAAATCGCGCGGGCAGAGGTTATATCTTTCAAGTATATCCCCGCTTAGCGTTTCCTCAAACTCGGGCAGCATTTCAAGCGCTGCAGCAACAACCTTTGCAATAGCCTTTGAAGAGAGCTTTTCCGTTGCGTGGTAGATAGGGTGAATACCTATTGACGCCTCGCTTTTTTCAATCTGAGGCGAGCTCATCGAGGCTCCGGTAAAGCTCTTTTCAATTTTACCGTAAAGAATGTAATCATCAAAGGTACGAAGCGATTTTGCAAGGTATTTATTATTGAAAACCGTAACGTGAATAACGTTTTCGCCGTCCGTAAAGTTACACTTATAAAGCGTTAATCCCTTGCGGATAAGCGCTTCCTTTACGGGCGTAATCATTGTGGCTTTAATAGTTACGGTATCGCCGTTTTCAGCCTCGGCAACGGTTGTTGTTTTGCTCCAGTCCTGGTACTTTCTCGGGTAAAAACGGACTAAGTCGTCAACCGTATAAATTCCGAGCTTATTGAAAAGCTGCGCGCGTTTTTCGCCAACGCCTCTGATATACTGAATATTGTATTCCTTAGGATTCATCAGCTGTAATACCAATCCTCTATATTAAGAAAATAGTTATCTGTATAGCCCTGCATATCGCCGTGGAGTGAATGGGAATAGCAAATCATACCCTGGCGGTAAAGCAGTGGGATGAACGGAAGCTCCTGGGAAAAGTCAAGGATGAATTTTCCGAGCTCGTTGTCGCCCTTAACGTAGCCCTTGTACGATGAGGCAGCGCTGCTCTTTTCAAAGTCAATTCCCGCGCTCGTCGTTCCCTTTTTATCAAAGAAGGAATTAAGGCTCATATCGTTAGTGAGCTTGGTTTCGCCAACATAGATTGAAAAGCTGCCCGAATTGACTCTGCTGCTATAGGTGGAAGGCTTTTCCTTATTGATTGTCACCTTAAAGCCGACGGCTTCAAGCTGGCGCTTTAAGATATTTGCCGCAGCGTTTTTGCCCTCGGTTGAGCTTGTTAAAATATCAATTTTAAGTTCTTCCTTACTCAGACCGCTTTTTTCAATAGCCTGTCTTGCGGCGTCAGTATCCGCGGTGCTTGAGAAAATCTCAGTCTGCTTACCTAAGCTGCAGGAGGGGTTAAATACCGAAAGCGCGGGCTTTGCGTAGCCTCTGTAAGCGCTTTTAACGAGGGTGTCCCTGTCAAGTGCAAGCGAAATTGCACGGCGGATAAACTCATTTGAGGTTATTCCGCTGTTTGAATTTATGCCTATATAAACAAGATTATTGAGCAAAACGGGCTTTTTGGAGCACTGAATTCTGTTCTTGCTTCCGCTTGACATATCCCTGAAGGTATAGCTGATATTGCCGATATTTACGGCGTTTTCGATGCTCTCCTCCGAGGTTATGTTTACAAGCTGGATAACCGTAAAATGCGGCTTGAATTCATCATAGTATTTATCATTTAGCTTAAGATAAACCGTACCGTCGCCCTCGGTATACTTATATCTTCCGCAGCCGATTGCAAAGCCCTTTTTGGTTTTGCCTTTTTTTGAAATAGCAAAGGTAAGGAGCTTATGGGCTGAGGGATTAGGCTCTTTCAGGGTAAAAACCACCTCGCCGCTCGAGTTTGCCTTTGCGCTTTTAAATACGGATAGCGCCGTCTCCCAGCGAGGAGAGTCCTTCGCCTCCTCAAAGGAATAGACAACGTTTTCCGCAGTCATAGCGCTTCCGTTTGAAAACTTAACGCCGTCTCTCAGCTTAACGACAAGCGTTTTAGCGTTCTTATACTGGTATCCCGTTGCAAGCTGAGGAAGGATTTCCCAATTTTCATCCATAATAAAGAGGCTTTCAAAAACGAGGTTTTCAACAACCTGATTATTAAGCGTCGTTGTTTCAAACGGGTTAAGGCTGTCCGATTTTGAATAACTGAGTTTAAAGCTTGAGGTGTCGGGAGCGGGTTCTGATACAGCCTCGGTAACGGTATTCAAAGTGGCTTCGCCGTCGTCATTCCGAACGGGAGCGCACGCTGTTAGCGTAAGCCCGAGCAAAATGAGAACGAGCGCTGAAGCAAAAAGCTTTTTAATCATTTTCTGAACCTTTCTATTCTGACAGTATTCCCCGTTTTATTATCAATTTCAAAGAAGCAGCCCTCTAAAACGCAGGGTCCTTCAGCATTTTTAAACCTTACGGGAAGGTTTGTTTTCATCTTTTTAATAGCTATTGACGGCTCAACGCCGAGAACGGAATAGTACGGTCCCGTCATTCCGAGGTCCGTTATATAGCCCGTTCCGTTTGGCAGAATCTGCTCGTCTGAGGTCTGAACGTGGGTATGAGTACCGAAAAGAGCGGAGATTTTTCCGTCAAGATAAAAACCCATAGCGCGTTTTTCGCTGCTTGCTTCGGCGTGGAAATCAACAATAATTATGCCCGCGCCCTGCGCCCTTGCCGCTTCAACCTCTCTGTCCGCGGCTTCAAACGGATTTTCAATGTTATCAAGATAAACGGCGCCCTGAAGGTTGATTACGGCAACCTTAACCGCGCCCTTATCAAGAATTACCAAGCCCTTACCCGAGGCGCTCGGGTGGTAGTTTGCAGGACGGATAATAAACTCCTTTTCCTCAAGGTAATCAAGGATTTCAACTCTGCGCAGAGCGTGATTTCCGAGAGTTATAACGTCAACTCCGCTGTCAAAAATATAATCTGCGCTTTGCGGAAGTATACCGTTTCCCACTGCGGAATTTTCGCCGTTTGCTATAACAATATCGGCGCCGTATTCCCTTTTGAGATTAAACACCTTTTCGCGCAGGTATTCACAGCCCTGCTTTGAAACAATATCTCCGATAGCTAAAATTTTCATTTTTATTTCTCTTTCTATGGGCAACACCCGAATTATAGTATATTATAACTTATAAATCATTTAAAAACAATATGTATTGCACTTTTTAATTTTTCAGAGGTTGAAAAACCCTCGGCGGTATGTTAGAATTATAATGAAATAATTTATTTTAAAGGTGATATTTATGCACGAAAGCGGAGAAATGTATCTTGAAACGATTTATCTTTTATCAAAGAAAAAATCGGCAGTACGCTCAATTGACGTTGCGGAAGAAATGGGCTTTTCAAAGCCGAGCGTAAGCCGCGGAGTAGGGCTGCTCAAAAGAGACGGATACCTTGAGGTAGATGAAAACGGCTTTCTCGCTTTAACCGATTTCGGTATGGATTTAGCTAAAAAAATCTACGAGCGCCATACCGTTCTTACCGAGCTACTCGTTAAGCTCGGCGTCAGCGAGGAAAACGCAGCGGAAGACGCCTGCAGAATAGAGCACGTTATCTGCGATGAAACGCTTGATGCTATTAAGAAAAAGTTACCGGAGTTATAATATGGATTTATCTTTAATTATTCCCTGCTACAATGAGGAGGGAAACGTTAACAAGTTTTTTGAGGAGGCGCAGAAAGCCTTTGCCCCGTCGGGAATCAGCCTTGAATACGTCTTTATAAACGACGGCAGCACGGACAAAACCGGCGAGCGCCTCAGGGAGCTTTACAAAACAGAATATTCAAGCAATATTACCGTAATTAATTTTTCGCGTAACTTTGGCAAGGAGGCGGCAATTTACGCCGGGCTTCAGAATGCGGGCGGAAAATATATGTGTATTATTGACGCGGACCTTCAGCAGAGGCCCGAAACCGCGCTTAAAATGTACGAGCTTATTAAAAATAATCCCGAGCTTGACTGCGTTTGCGCCTATCAGAAGGAGCGCAGGGAAAACAAGGCTATGGGCGCTGTTAAATCAGTTTTTTACAAGCTTATCAACAAGCTTTCGGAAATTGAGTTCAAGGACGGCGCAAGCGATTTCAGGCTTTTTAATAACAAGGTGCGCGAGGCAGTGCTCTCCCTCGGGGAATACCACCGCTTTTCAAAGGGCATATTCTCCTGGGTCGGTTTCAACGTTCACTATATGGAATATAAAGCGGAGGAGCGCAACAGCGGAGAAACGAAGTGGAGCCTTTCAAAGCTGATTAAATACGCATTTACGGGAATTATCGCCTTTTCAACCGCACCGCTGAAGCTTTCAATATATATAGGCTCTCTTGCAACGGCTTTTTCGGTAATCTACCTTATTATTACGATTATAAGAAAGCTTACCTCCCATATAAACGTTGACGGCTTTACCCAGCTTGTAATCCTTATATCCTTCTTCAGCGGAGTTCTGCTGTTTACGGTAGGCATTATAGGCGAATACATTGCAAAAATATATCAGCAGGTCAAAAACCGTCCGATATACATTGCAAAAGAAATTTTAAAACGAAACACTTTTGACGAATAAAAAACAGCCAAAGGGTGTCGAAAAAAAGGTGGATGAGATTTACTCATCCACCTTTTTTCTGTTTTTTCTCTTTTCAAAAAAATTATTCCTTAATATAGCAGAGCTTCAGCGCTTTTTCGTCAACGAAGAAATCGAGCTCGTTGTAATTGAAATTCTCGCCGTCACAGTTGCCGAGAAGTGCAGAGCCGTCCTCCGTCCAGAGCTTACCGCGCTTAACGAAGCCGTTCGTCATCTGCTGAGGATACGCCTCCTGATTTGCCTTGCCCTCGGAATACTTGGGAATCATAGGCAGCGCTTCCTTAAGGCTGAGCCCGTTAACGAGCGCAAAATCAAGAAGTCCGTCGTCAAGAACGGAATCAGGCGCGGGGCAGAAGCCTCCGCCGTAATAGCTTGCGTTACAGATAGCAAAAAGAGCGTAATCCTTATCCTTCTCTTTAAGCTGATATTCCTCACCCGTTTCTTTATTGACACAGGTAATATCAAAGCTTATTTTGTAATGAAGCGGCTTCATAATTACGGGAACGATGGCAACGTTATACGCCTGATGCCCCAAAAACGGAAGCTTTGCGGCAATCTTTCTGCCGATGGTTTCAACAATCGTATCAAGCCCGAAGGACATAACGTTAATACACTTTTCGCCGTTGTAATCAATAAGGTCAATCGGCTTAACGTCGTATCTGAGCTTGCCGTTATAAAGCCCGAAGGACTTAATTACGTTTTCAACGTTAATCTTCTTTGTGCCGTAAATCTTCTTAGCAAAATCGTTGCCCGTTCCGAGCGGGAGAATCATAAGCGGAGTATCCGTTCCTGCAAGGCCGTTTGCAATTTCATGAACGGTACCGTCGCCGCCGCAGGATACAACAACGCAGTCCTTACCGTATTTTTCGGCGTATTCCTTAGCGATAACGGCAGCGTGGCCGGAATACAGCGTATTTTCAACAATCATCTCGTCATCAAGCTGACGGAAGGTTGATTTTATTCTTGAGATAATTCTTTCCTTATCCTTATTGCCCGCAATCGGGTTGCTTATAAAAACATATTTCATACTTTTCACCCTGCCTTATATAACCTGGTAACCGCCGACAGGACGGATAATGAGAACGTAACAGGAGCCCTCTCCGAAAACGCCCTCAATAGTTTTCTTATACTTATCAAGCATATCGTTGGGAACGAACGCCTGAATGGTACCCGCAAAGCCGCCCCCATGAACGCGCCATGCGCCCTTGCCCTTAAGCAGTTCCTCGCTGATTGCAAGCGCAAGAGAAATCTTCTGTTCTGTTGGGTTTTTAGGGGTATAAACGTTCTGGTTGAGCATATAGGAGGAGAAGCCCGATTCAAGAATAATGCTCTTGAAGCCCTCGAAATCTCCGTTTTCAAGCGCCGCAACGCACTCGTCAACGCGCCTGTTTTCGTTATAATAGTGAATTGCGCGGAGGATTGCTCTGTCGTTCACCTTATCCTTTAAAACGGGAATCGCATTAAAGAATTCCTCATATGTAATTTCGCGCAGAACGTTCTTGCCGAGAGCCTTCGCAACGCTCTCCATCTCGTTTCTTACCGCCGCATAATCATCTGTTAAATCCGAATGGTTTCCGCCGGTATCAACGATACAGAGCGAGTAACCCGTCTTGGTAAAATCAAAATCAATCTTCTTAATAACGGGCTCTTTAACGGATTTAAAATCAATATTAACAACGGAGCCGACTGAGGACGCCATCTGGTCAAGAAGTCCGCAGGGCTTACCGAAGAATACGTTTTCGCTGTACTGAGCAACCTTTGCAATATCAACGGCGCTGATTTTCCCGCTGTTAAAAAGGTAATTGAGAACGGAACCGATAAGCACCTCAAACGCCGCGGAGGACGAAAGTCCCGAGCCGCCCATAACGTCGTTCATAGTAAACGCGTCAAAGCCGCCGATTTCAAATCCGAGGTTTTTAATTCCCGCAGCAACGCCCTTAACGAGCGAGGTTGAATCGCCGTAGCGCGCCTCGTCAGGCTCCATATCGCTGAGCTCAACAACGTTAATCTTATGTCCCTTTGACTTAACGCGGATAATTCTATCATCGTTTTTGCTTACAACGGCGATAGCGTCAAGATTTATTGAAGCGGCAACAACCTTTCCGTTATTATGGTCCGTATGGTTACCGCAGATTTCCGTTCTGCCGGGGGCGGAGATAATATTTACCTCTCTGTCCGTACCGAAGAGAGCGCCGAATTCCTCAAGCGCCTGAACATAACGCGGCTTTTGAAGTTCAACCGCACTGTCGGTAACGTATACCGCCTTAAGATTTTCATCGTACTGTCCGCTGTTAACGGCATTAATTAATTCTTTTACTTTCATAGGGTACCTCTTATAAAACTATTTTGTATTTTTCTTTTTCGCTGTAAATCAACAGCGTTTGGTTCATCTGACGAGACTTGATTCCGTAAAAAATATTGAAAAGAAGGCTCGTTATTCCCGAAAACGCAACAATTATTATCAGCGGGATAATAAACTGAGGCGAAAACGGGTTTTTATATGCCGCGCCAAGCTTTGTATACATATACAGCCTCGGCGCAAACCCGACTAAGCTGAGAATTGAGTAATAGAGAAAATCGTACCTCATTGAACCGTAATACTTTGAAATCATCGCAAGCGAAATTGCGGGAATCATTCGCGTTACGGTAAGAACGTACGGGTTTCCGTTACCCTTAAACTTAACCCAATCGCGTATAAAGTGCATTCGTTTTAAGTTGAGTATTATCTCCGTCCAGCCGCCGCCTATATAAATTCCCTCAACGTACTTAACCGTAAAGAAGAAAAAGCAGAAGACAATGTTTATAAACAGCGCCTCGTTAAGCGGGAACACCATTCCCGATATTGTTACGAGAAAACCCATAGGAATTGCGATCTGGCATTTTGCAATATACAGCGCAAAAATACATATCAGTATCTCGTACTGCGTATCAAGCTGAGCTACCGCCTTATCGAGTTTGCTGAGAAAATTAATCAGCGCTGCAAACTGAGTTTCAAGCTTTGCGTGGTTAATCAAAACAAGGATTAAAAACACCAATAGCGCAGTTGTTACGGTGAAGATAATGAATGATATGAAATTCGTTCTGTGGCGTTTAGTTTTTTTCATACGCCCATCTCCGTTCTATTTTACCTCTAAAAAGTTTCCGAGGAAGGTAAATTCAGGGAGCTCGTCATACAGCGCGCAGAGCAAATCAAGAGTCTCGGCGTCATAAACAGAGCCCATAACGTCCGCATAGAAATAGTAATCAAAACCGCCGTTTTCAACAGGACGGGATTCAAGTTTGGTAAGGTTAAGCCCCGTCATCGAAAATCTGCCGAGCACTCTGTAGAGCGAGCCCGTTTTATGCGGAGCGGAAAAAATAAGCGAAATCTTATTCGCGCCCTTGCTGATAACAAGGTCCTTAGAAATTACTATGAAACGTGTTGTATTATTAGAAATATTCTGAATATCTTTTTTCAGAACCGTAAGTCCGTATTTTTTCGCCGCTTCGACTGAGCAGATGCAGGCGACGTTTTTCTTTTTACTTTCGCTTACAAACTTTGCCGCCGCTGCGGTATTTGTAAAGTTAATTCCCGTAAAATCAAAGCTGTTGAGGAAATCGCTGCATTGCGACAGCGCCTGAGGGTGGGAATAAACGTCCTGGATTTTACTGTAATCAGCGCCTTCCTTAGCGCAAAGGCAATGGGATATTTTCAAATCATACGCGCCTACAACGTAAAACCTGTACTTCATTATAAGGTCGTAGCTCTCGTGAACTGAGCCCGCCGTTGAATTTTCAACGGGAATAATTCCAAAGCGCGCGTCGCCCTTATAAACAGCCTCAAACACGTCCTCAAACTGACGGTAAAAGCTTATTTCGGAATCGGGAAAAAGCGCTTTCCCCGCCTGAGCGCTGTAAGCCCCGTCAACTCCCTGACAGGCAATCGGTTTTCCGTTTGCGGTAAGCACTTCGCCGTGGGGAGCGTTGTTAACAAGATTGCGAAGCGGCTGTCCTCCGCCGATAATCTTATGCTGAACGGCGCGGGAAGCGTCCATCGTTGCGGAGAATATGGTTTTTATAGTATTCCCCATATCGCCGCATTTTTTTTCAACGTCCTCAAGGATTTCCTGCTCGCGCTTTTCGTTTAAAACGGGAAGTCTTTTTCTAACCTTATAATCGGCAACCTCTTTTGAAATTTCCATTCTCTTTAAGAGAAGCGGAATAAGCTGCTCGTCTATTTCATCTATCTGATTTCTCAGCTCAAGTAATTCGTCCATTATTTTGTCCTCGTTTGTTTGTTATCTTTCAGAGAATAATATCAAGTATTCCGAGCGCAACCGCCGCTTCAACAACGGGAACGGCTCTCGGTACAATGCAGGGGTCGTGCCTTCCGCTCACGGTAAGCTTTGTGTTTTCCATAGTTTCAAGGTTAACGCTGTTCTGTTCTGCTGCAATTGACGGAGTCGGCTTAACCGCAACGCCGACTATAAGCGGAGCTCCGCTTGTCAGCCCGCCGAGAACACCGCCGTTATTATTTGATTTAAGCGCTACCCTACCGTCTTTAATCTCATATTCATCGTTTACCGCTTTTGCGTTACTTTCGGCAAAGCCAAAACCCTTTCCGAACTGAACGCCTTTAACGGCGGGAATAGCGAAAAGCAGCTGCGAAAGTCTACCCTCTACGGTATCGAACATATTACCGCCGAGCCCTGCAGAAAGACCCGTTACGGCACATTCAATTTCGCCGCCTACGGAATTATTATCGGCGCGGTACTTTTCAATTTCCGCCCTCATTTTTTCCTCAGCCTCAGCGCTTATAACGGAAAAAGAGCTTTTATTGAGTGTATTAAGCAGCTCGGCGCTCACGTCGTTCATATCAAACTCAGCGTCTGAAACGGCGCCTATTTTCTTAATATGCGCGCCGATTGTTATTCCCTTTTCCGTAAGTATCTGTTTGGCAACGGCGCCCGCAAAAACTATCGGCGCAGTGAGTCTTCCGCTGAAATGCCCTCCGCCGCGAACGTCGTTAAAGCCGCCGTACTTAACGTATGCAGGGTAATCGCTGTGGCTCGGGCGAGGCACCTTCATTATATTTTCATAGTCGCCGCTTTTAGTATTTGTATTTTCAATTATCATTGCAAGCGGAGCGCCCGTTGTAACGTTATTGACAACGCCCGAAAGAATATGAGGAATATCCTTTTCAAGCCGCGGAGTTGCGGTTTTATCCTTACCCGGAGCGCGGCGCGCCATATCAAGATAAATTTTATCCGTATCAAGCCTTATTCCGGCGGGCAGCCCGTCAATAACGCAGCCTATCGCTTCGCCGTGGCTTTCGCCGAAAACGGATAGCTTAATTTTATTACCCGTTACAGATGACATCTGCTTTTCCTCCTAATTTACGGTAGTCCCTGAAGAAATCGGGATAGGATTTATTAATACTCAGAGCGTCCGTTATAACGCTTTTGCCCTCAGCCCTCAGCGCCGCAATGCTGAAAGCCATAACAATTCTGTGGTCATTAAAGCCGAGAAACTCCGCGCCCTTAACTCTGCCGCCCGTGATTATCAGTCCGTCGGGCGTTACGGCAACGTCAATTCCCGCTCTTTCAAGGTTTTTTGCAACGCTTTCAAGGCGGTCGGATTCCTTATATCTCAGCCTTTCGGCGCCCGTTATAACCGTTTTACCCTTTGCAAACGCCGCAACAACGGCTATTGCGGGAACGGCGTCGGGAATATCAGTCGCATCAATTTCTATTCCGCAAAGTTCTGATTTTTTTGCGGTAATTTCATCGCCGTTTACCGTTATATCGGCGCCGAAGCGCCTTAAAACATCAACTATTTCCTTATCACCCTGAAGGGAGTTCATATTCATACCCCTGAGCGTTACGCTGCCCGTAAGCGCGCCCCCCGCAAGGAAGAACGCCGCCTGAGACCAATCGCGCTCAACGGTGTAATCGGTATATATATATTTCTGATTTCCGCGGATTTTGTAGCCGCGTTCGGTTTCGGTTATTTTAATTCCGAAGCGCGCCATAATCTCTACGGTCATATCAACGTAGGGCTTTGACTGAAGTGCAGAGGTTAAAACAATCTCGCTGTCGCCCTCAAGCAGAGGTAGCGAAAACAGCAGCCCCGTTACGTACTGCGAGCTTATATCTCCCGAAATGGAGTACTCACCGGCTTTCAGCTTGCCGCTGATATTTAACGGCAGTCCGCCCTTGCTCTCGCATTTTACGCCGTGCTCCGGCAAAAGACGAAGATATTCGCCGAGAGGTCTCTGCGGGAGCTTGCCCCTGCCTGTAAAGGTTATCTCCTTGCCAAGTGCCGCCGCAATCGGAATAAGAAAGCGCAGCGTTGAGCCCGATTCTCCGCAGTCTATACAGCCGCCTTTTTCAAGAGAAAGAAGCGCGTTTTGCGTTGCGCTTATATCCTGAGAAAGCTCGCCGTCAATACTTATCATTTTTCCCGAGAGGTATGAACAAATAAGCGCTCTGTGGGCGTAGGATTTTGAAAGCGGAAGCTCTATACCGCCGCAGAGAGCGGAATTTTCTAATACCACCCTGCTCATTTTACACCCCAAACAAATCGGCAATATCTTCGGTTTTAACCTTTTTGATATACCCCTCGCCGATACTCTTTATAAATACAAATTTTATTCCGTCCAAAACGCGCTTTTTGTCGCTGTTCATAGCGCTTATAATATCCCTAAGGGAATTTTCATCCTCTGTTGGAAGGTTATACTTTTTTAGCACTGAGGCGATTCTTTTCGCCGTTCCTTTTTCGGTCATTCCGTTATTTTCACCCGCGGTACAGATAATCACCATACCTATTCCTACAGCCTCGCCGTGGGATACGGTTTCAAAATTATGGAGTTTTTCAATTGCGTGGCCCGCAGTGTGACCGAAGTTCAGCAGCGCTCTTTCGCCCTGCTCCTTTTCATCGCGCTCAACAACTGCAGCCTTGATTTTAACGCATTCAAAAACGATATCCTCAATAATCTCCGCCGCGTTTTCATTTTCAATCCGCTCAAAAAGCGCTCTGCTTTTAATACAGCCCGTCTTAATCGCCTCAGCCATACCGTCGGCAAAATAATGGGGCTTAAGAGTTTTCAGAGCGTTTTTATCAATAAGAACGAGCCTCGGTTGATGAAATGCGCCGCAGAGATTTTTGCCCTGCGGTAAATCCACAGCGGTTTTTCCGCCGACGGAGCTGTCAACCTGGGCAAGCAGCGAGGTGGGAATTTGAACAAAATCAATTCCCCTCAGATATATTGCGGAGGCAAAACCCGCCATATCGCCGCATACTCCGCCGCCAAGCGCAACAACCAAATCGCTGCGGGTTAAACCGTTTTCGGCAAGGAATTCTACCATTTCTATAACGGTTTTCGTTGTTTTGGACTTTTCGCCCGCCTCGTACACAAAGCTTATAACCTCAAAGTCCTGTGCTTTCAACGAGGAAACGACGGTATCTCCGTAAATGGGAAACACGTTACTGTCGCTAATAACGCAAATCTTTTTTGCGCTTGTAATTTTGTTTATATATTCACCCGCGCGGGATAAAATTCCCTCTTCAAGCAGGATTTCATATCCCTTACCCGCGTTCACAAACAGTTTTTTCATCAGCCTATTTCCTCTTTAATACGGTTGCCTTCGCGCATAAGCGCTGTGAGAGCCTCGCCGTCGCCGTTTACAATGTTGTACTTAAATCTCATAAGATTAGATACAAGGTCGTCAATTTCGCGCACGAGCGGCTCCTTGTTATCAAGGAAGAGTTCCGTCCACATCTCCGCGTTAATCCTTGCAACGCGGCTTACGTCGCGATACGAGCCCGCCGAGTAGCCCGCATGCATCGGAGCGAGCGGCGAAAGAACGTAGGAGCAAGCCAGAACGTGGGCAATCTGAGAGGTGAAGGCTATCATCTCGTCATGGTGCTCGGGGGTTGTTACAACCGTTCTTGCAAAGCCCATCTGCTGAGCGAGGCCGACGAGCGCGTCCGATTTAACGCGCGGCGTATCCTCAAAGGGGGTACAGATAAAGCTCGCGTTATCAAACAGGTTGTCAAGGCTGTTATCATAGCCGCTTACCTCACGCCCCGCCATCGGATGAGCGCCGATGAAATAAAAATCAAGGCTGTCCTTATTCTTTTCGATTTCGTTACAAATCATCGTTTTAATTCCGCAGGAATCGGAAACAATGCTGTCCTTTTTAAACAAATCCTTATGCTCAAGGATAAACGGAACAATCGCGTCAGGATAGAAATTAACAAAGGTAATATCCGCCTTAGGAATAATCTCCTCAAGCGTTCCCGTTTTATCAATTACACCGTCGCGCAGAGCTTTCTCCGTTACGGATGGAGTTCTGTTCCAACCGAAAACGGTATGCTCTGTATTCTTTTTCAGGGTTTTGGCGAGCGAAGCGCCGATTAAACCCAAGCCGCAAATCAGTACGTTCATAATAACACCGTATTTCTATAGTTATTCAGTATATATATTAATATATAAATTATAATAAGTCAAATTATATCAGAATTATGTAATATTTTTTTAATAGTATACATAAAAAAGGCTTCGGGATAAACCCGAAGCCTGATTTAATTAGTCACCGAAAACGTCGTTATCAACATTTCCGTTTGCGTTTACTGTGATATCGTAGACATCGTCATCTAACTTATCACCGCTTGTAAAGATTGAATTGTACGGGATTGCGTACTTGTGTACGTCAATGCTCGGCGCACTATAAGATCTTTTCATATAGACACCTCCGCGTTAATTACATCTTCCAAGTATCATCGCCCATTGTCTTGGAGTATACAGTCTTAGTTACGGTCTTGCCGCCCTCAGTTGTCTTGTAAGTGAGATAAGCTCTGTATCTTACTCTGAGAGTCTTGCCCTTAAGGTTGGCTGTCGGAATAGAAATATTCATGTTGCCGTAATCCTTATAGGTTGTTGACTTAAATCTGTTTGCACCAAGAGTTGTGTAGGTTGAAAGGTTGAGGTCCTCAACAGCGATTTCATCGCTGTTATGGCCAACATATGCGAGGATACCGCACTCTACGATGCTGTCCATTCCATCCGGAGAGTAAACCTTGCCGTGCATTGTGAATTTCTCATCAGTTACTACAAGGCCCTGTCTTACGCTCGTCTTAGCTGTTGCAGTAACGAAGCCGCTATTCATAGCTTCCTCGTAAGTTGTTTCGCTCTCGTAGATAACGATTATGCAGTTGCTGTCAGGATGGAATACATAATCGCCTTTTGCATCAACAGTGAACGGAACCTCTGTACCCTGAACGCTTGTATCGTAGTTAGCTCTTGCTTCTGACCATGTTTCAAAGTCTTCGCCTTCAACAATTGTCATACCATAGAGCTCGCCGCCACGGCTTACGCCTGCGCCCGGAACGTTTACGTCATCGCCGTCAATGTTCATAACGCCGGGAACCGTCTTAGCCTTAACACGGGTTTCAACGATTGCGGTTTCATCAACCTTAACCTTTGAGTTGTAAAGAACGTCAAGCTCTGCCGATGCGTCACGGTCTGCATTATAAACTGTAAGAACGAAGGTATCAGCGTCCTCATCAGCCTCATACATAGCCATGATTACTGTATCCTTAGTGATTTCAACAGCTTCGTCAGTAGCTCTCTCATAACCTGTGAAGGTATAGAACGGATACTTCGGAACAGCAATTTCCATTGATTCGCCGTTATTGGTAAGGATAACCTTGCCGTTAGCTTCATCATAGGTGTAGGTTGCGCCTGCAGATACATACTCAACGTCGTATACGTGGTTGAGGTTATCGTTGAATACAACCTTGAAGCCCTTTTCAGCTGTACCGTCAGTGTAGTATTCGCCCCTTGTAATTGTTGTATCGCCAACTACTACAAAGTCAAAGGTTTCAACTGCGCCTGTCTTTAAAGGCTTGTGATTCTTAACAGTTCTTGACTGGTAAGTATAAGTCCATTCAACGGGCTTGCCGTCCGGCTGTGCAAGATGAATCTCTGTGCCGTAAGGCTGGTCAGCATATGTTTCAATAACGTTACCCTTTTCATCCTTAACTGTTACGTCATAAGTAATAGTTTCAATATGAGTAAGGATAGTTGCGATCTGAGAATCAAGCTCGCTGTTCTCAACATAGTTTACGCCGATTACAGGCTTGCTGCTGAGAGGAGCAATGTTAACAGTTGTGTAAAGTGTATTAGCGAGTGCCTGAGCTTCCTGTCTTGCTACGGTTACGTCCTTAGCGTCGGGGTCGCTCATTTCAGCGTCTACAAGAGCGATTACAGCGTCAGCCGTGTAATTATCCTGCTCTACGTTTGACTCTGTCGGCGGGATAACTGCTGTAATTGCGTCAGCCTCAGTGCTGATAGCAGCGTCGTTATCCTCGTTGTACTTAGCAACACCGTTTACAAGTGCGTGCTGAGCAGCAGCGTCGTTAGCTATCTGATAATACTTATTAGTAGTAATCGGAGCTGCAGCGAATGCGCTGTTGATAGCGTTAAGGCTCTCGGTTGTGTACTTCTTATCATAATCTGATGTAAATACGTTGCCGAGTGCTGTCATTGCGCTGTTAATCGGAGCAAAGTTAGCCCATCTCTTAAGAGCTGCGTACTTAGCCTTGATGTTTGCAGCGAGCTGGTTGATAGCAGCCTGCTCTGTGCTGAGCGATACGCCTGAAGCCTGTTCAACAGCTTCAATATCGTCAATTGTAAGACCGAGTGCGTCAAGGTCTGCGAGGTCAAGAGCGTCGCCGTCGCTGTTATTGAATCTTGCATAACCGCGGGTACCTACTACTACGGTGTTACCGTCTGTATCGTAAGTAGGAGTAGCATAAATGCCTGCGTTTGTGCCGTCGCCGAAGATTGCAACGTCGCCTGCTTCGTAAGCAGCCTTGAAGTCATTCCATGTATTAGTTGTGTAAGTACCGTACGGGTTAGCGTCGGTTACGTCGTTATTTGTATTGTACTTAGTATAGTTTACGTTATCGTTTGCCTTAACAACGGCGCCGATATCCTTGCCTTCGTTCTGAGCCTGAGCAACAGGTCTTGTGAGTTCAATGTTTGTTGCTGCAGGGATAAGAGCCTTCCAAGCGTCGTAAAGATTCTGATATCTTGTTACGAGAGCTGAGGTAAGGTTAGCGGTTGTAAGGTCTCTGTAGCTGTTGCCGCCGCCGAAATCGTTTGAAGTAGCTGCAGCGAGCTTGTTCTTCATATTATTCCAGGAAGCCTCTGTGTAATCATTCTTATTAAGAGTGTTTACTGTTGTAACGAGGTCCTTAAGGTTAGAGATATCAATTACGGTTGTATTCTGAGTATAGGTGTTTGACGTTCTCTCATGATAGTAGCCGTTATATACGTTCTTAAGAATTGATACGCCGGCACCGTCAGCCATCCAGTAGAATACTGTACCGAAGTAACCTGTGAAGGAATATACCGTTGATTTAGGTGTTGTATTTCTTGTAAGAGTAACAGCAGCTTCCTCGGGAAGGCTGAGATATGCGTTACCTGCAACAAGAGTTGTTGTTTGGGGGAATGCCCAGATACCGGGAGCAGCACTCATTGTACCTTCTGTTGAAGCAATACCTGAGGTTAAGCTTCCGTCCTCGCCTGCTTTACCGAACTGGTAGCTGCCTGCGCCGTCCGAATAACCTCTTACACCTACAAAGTTTGCAACGCCGTAAGTACCGCCGTTTGTTGTTGAAACGGAGAGTTTACCGGGATACTGTGCACATTCCTCTTCAGACATTGCAACAGAGGGAAGCTCATTAAAGGAAACAGCGTTTGCCTTGTGAATTTCATTAGAGCCGCCTACTGTATCGTTAAGTGAAATAGAGTCAAGTACCGTTCTGTATTCAACGTCACTGCCCCAAGCAGAGGTATCAGCCTCCCAGAATGAAAGCGAAGCTGAGCCGAGGTTAAGGTTTGACTGAAGCTTTGTCGTTCTGAATACAACCTGATTGTTGTAACGGGCAAAGTCTGTCTTCCACTTATCTTCAATCTGGTTGGGAGTAAGAACTTCCATAGCACCCATATTAATCATTGTACCGTTGTCAAGAGCAAGGAAGGTCTTTTCAAGGGCGTCAATGATATCCTGGCAGTACTGAATCATACTCTTATACTCATCAACCTTATCCTGAACGATGCCTGCTCTTATCTGAGTATTTGCGTTCGGGATAACGGCAGCGATGAAGTTGTTGTTTACGTAGTTAACGCCTTCATCAAGAGTATCAGCGTTGATATAGTCGCCACGCGGATAAACGTTTGTATCGCTCATATCGGAGGTGATACGGCTGAGGTTGTTCTGCGCGCCGGTTGTATCGTTATAAACAACGTTTACTCTTGTGTTAACCGCAAGAGCTTCAATATAAGGTCTTAATGCGTTCTCCTGCTGAGTAACTCTGTTCTGGTTTGTGGTTGAAGCCTTCGGAAGCGAGCCTTCGTCAGGATAGTTAAGTACTGTATAGGTTTCGCCTGTTTCCTCGTCAGTAATAGTTGACTGACCCCAGATTCTGTACTTAGCGTTTTCAACCGCGTCGTTGATATTGGTTTCAGTACTTGAACCCTTGATACCGAATACGTCCGCATACTTAAGAGCGGTTGTAAGCTCTTCAATATACATTGTAAGAGTTTCAACGTTTACTCTTTCGGTAGCAACAAGCTTAGCAGCAACAAGCTCGTTATAAACCTCTGTAACAGTTTTTGTTGCAGCGGGAACGTTTACTGTAACTGCGTCTTCACCTGTGCCAACCGTAACGGTTGATGCAGAGAAGCTGTAGCTGTCGGCAAAGTTTGAATTCTGGTCAAAGATTGACTGAGCATAAGTAAACGCCTTAACGAATGCCTGGATACTCTCGTCAGTATAATTACCGGTTTTATTATTTACATTATACCATTCGCCGAGGGTGCCGCTTGTAGCGAGAACGCTGTCCATCTTTGTTGCGAGTGAGCCGTACGGGCTGTCGTCAGCAGTAACAGCTGCATTAGTGATAGCATTAATGCGGTTGTTCATATTGGTAACAAGAGTGCTGATATTTGACTGGCCGTTCGGGTTCCAGGTCATAGCGTTATTTACAGCAGTGATTAAAGCTGAAAGACCGCCTTCAAGATACGGGTTGCTCTCAGTGATTCTGAGGCTCTGCTTTGCAGCGTTAACCTTGTTGATTAAGAGCTTGTAGTTAAGAACGTCAATCTTAACTGTTACGTTGCCGTTCCAGGTATCGTTAAAGGTTGTATCACCTGACTTACTCTGTACGGGAATGCTTGTAATGCTGTAAGAAGCGTTCGTATTGAGAGCCGTTGAGTTGTCCGGAACTGTGAATTCCATATAGTTACCGATATAATACTGGTCGCCCTGTGAGAACAATCCGCCTTTTGACTGTCTTGTACCCGTTGAGTCGGGAGTAGCGTTACCCGACGCACGGTCCGTTGGTGACGGACGTCCGATTGCGCCAACAAAGTCAAGATTTCCATATCTGCTTGTAACGCCGAAATTGGTATCGCCGTCGCCCTTCGCATTCTGAAGCCAGTTATCGCCGAAAGCAAGGTAATCGTTGCCGTTTACCATAATCTGAGCAACTTTTCTCTTCTTGTTGTTAGACGTACCTGACTTATAGTGAGCCATAACGCCGACACGAGCCTTAAAGCCGTTTGAACCGTCGTAAATTACAACTGCGTTCGGGATATAGATACCGAACTGACAGTTCGAAACACCCCATGTTGCGCTTGTTGAGCTAACAGATGTCTGAACATAACCGAGGTTCTGGTATGTTGAAGAATAAATGTCGTCAACATATTTATTTCCCGTTGCGTCTGCAAAGGGACGCCAGCCTGTAGCATAACCGGAAGGATTGCTGTTTACGGTTGTATTGGTATTTGAGTCATCGCTGAAGCCCTTTGTTGAGCTGTTCGGCCTTGCCGTACCTGTATACGGAGTCCACGTGCCCATATTAGCGCTTGCTGTTGCAAGACTGTTTTTAGCGTTTGTGATATCGGTTTCAGTTACGTCGCCTGCGCCGTATTTAGCCTTATCGTATACCTTAACAGC
>DFGL01000034.1 GCA_002371215.1 Ruminococcaceae bacterium UBA3751
ATACGCGAGTATGCAGGCGATTTTATAATTTCTTTATTGCCTAAAATTACTTTGCAAAAACTGCTTCGCACTCTAAAATCAGACTATTTTTTGTTAGAACAAGGCATAAAAACGGGTTAAGGCTTGCCGCCTTAACCCGTTTTTTAACGCAATTATAGCGAAAAAGAGGCGATTTTAGAGCTAACATTCTTTATGATGGGCGCCCCTTGCCCCACCCTTTTTATTTATGATATTATTTATCGTCGTCAATATCAGTCCAGTTGACCTCGTTATACTCAGGCTCGTCCGGAATAATCAGCGCGCAGATAATATACGCGATAAGTCCCGAGCCGCCCGCAAGGGTAACTACAACCCAAAGAATTCTGACGATTGTCGGGTCTAAATCAAAATATTTTGCAATGCCCGAGCAAACGCCCGCAAGCATTGAATTCTTACTGTCTCTGTAAATTCTCTTTTTCAATATTTTATCCTCTTTTATACTCCTGAATATGCGTTAAATCCACCGTCAACGGGGATATTAACGCCTGTTATAAATCCGCTGTACGCCTCGTCAACAAGGAAGAGCAGCGTACCGTCAAGCTCCTCGGGCTCGCCGAAGCGGTTCATCGGCGTTGCGGCAAGAATTTTTCCCGTTCTCTCTGTAGGCGAGCCGTCCTCATTCCATAGAAGCGCCGCGTTCTGTTTAGTTGAAAAGAAGCCCGGTGCGATAGCGTTAACGCGAATACCCATAGGAGCAAAATGAACCGCCATCCACTCCGTAAAATTCTTAACAGCCGCTTTTGCCGCTGAATAGGCGGGGATACGGGTAAGCGGTCTGAACGCATTCATTGAGGTTATCATAACTATACAGGAATTTTCCTTTTCAACCATATCCTTTGCAAAAACCTGAGTGGGAATCAGCGTTCCGAGGAAATTAAGGTTAAATACAAAGCTGATACCCTCGGGGTCCAAATCAAAGAAGGTTTTGATATTTTCATCCTTCTGAACAAGGTCAATTTTTTCAAGCGTGTCCTTAGTTGTTGTACCCTTCGGGTTATTGCCGCCAGCGCCGTTTAAAAGAATATCGCAGGTTCCGAGCTTTTCGTTAACGGTTTTGCGAGCAGCTTCCATTGAAGCTAAATCGAGCACGTTACAGCCCACGGCAATAGCGGTACCGCCGTCGGCATTTATTTCATCGGCGCATTTTTTAGCCGCTTCCTCGTTTAAATCAAGAACTGCTACCTTTACGCCCTGCTTTGCGAGAGTTTTTGCAAAAGCGCCGCAGAGAATTCCGCCGCCGCCGGTTACAACGGCTACTCTGTTTTTTAAGTTTTCGTGAAGCATTTTATTATCCTTTCTGCATAAAACAGTTTTATTTACTATATTATTTTATCATAACGGCATTGCCTTTTCAATATATTACTTCATTATTTTTACCTCTTTGCCGATGTTTTCAATACATAATATATAGCCCTTAATAGCTATATCTTCGCTTCCGAGGGAGGTATTGAGTTTCTTACTTATAATTTTACAGTTTTTAAGCTCATTTTTTGTTAAATCCGAAAGCTGTTTTCCCGCAAGCGCCTGAAGCTCTCTGTCGGTAAGCTCAACGGTTTTTACGGAAAAGGTTTTTACGGTTTTTGTTATTATTCCGAGCGGAAGCTTTTCACCGTTGAGCTCAGCAAAATCACAGCTTTCGCTGATATCTCCCTCATCCATACGGGACAGAAAGAGAGGTATTTTCAGCGAGAAAAAGTACAGATACTTATACTTACTTTCACTTTCGTATACCTTTTCCTTTTGCTGACGGGAGATTTTAATATTTACAGGCTCCCTGACCTCAGCTATATACTTCCCTCTTGCGTGGGCAAAGAGGTTTTTATTCTTCTTGCCCCGCTTAAAGCCCGAAATAAGAATATCGCCCTTAACTACGGCGTCGCCCCGTTTCCGTTTCTGCCAGCCGCTGTAAACAAAGGTTTTAATCAAAACTCCGTCCTTTTTGGCAACGAGATTGGTATATTTACGCTTGTTGACGGTTTTCGGTTTTCTGACCGCCTCTCCGATTTCAAGGCGCATAGTCGTTCCCTCTTCATTGATATGCGCCCAGGCGCAATCGGGAAACGCCGCCATAACAAGGCTTTCAAGCCTGCCCTTGTCGACGCTGCTCTTGGGCACTCCCTTTTTCAGCCCGTTTTCATTGAGCAGACGAAGAGCCTCGCTGCTGCTGATTTTTTCGTTTCCCGTTACCTCAACGTTCCAGACAAAGCCCGAAAGAGAGCAGATTATTATTACAGCCATAAGAGCGCCCGCAAAAAGCCCCCACCTGTTTCTGAGCGGCAGGAGCTTAAATACAATACCCCGTTTTTTTACAATGCGGATTTTTCCTCCGTGCGCTTTTGCAACGGGGCGCAGATACGGATAAAGCTCGGCGGGGCAGGAGGCGCAAAGCGTATTGCCGTTATAACACACGTCGCTTATATTATAGCCCTTTAAATAACACTCGTTTATAAATCCCTCGGAAAACCCGCCGTCAAAGGAAAAGCTAACAAAGCCTATAAGCCACCTTATAAACCTAAGCATTGCTTTCAAACTCCAGCGCAACTATCTCACCTTCAACGGTTGCTCCGTCGGGGGTGAAGGAATTAATATACAAACCGTCGCCGCTTATAGTTACGTTCATCTTTCCCGTATCAACTTTAATTCTACCTTTTGTATATTCAATTATGCTTTTCATTCCTTCAATTATACATTCTGTATTTCCGATTAACTCAATATGCGGCTTTTTAATATAATCAATAATGTCATCATTAGTCCTTAAACGCTTCATAATATCACCCGTTAATTATATGGCGCGCCCTGTTTTTATATTACCCTTAACGCAAGCATCCCGATTGACAGAGCTGATTAATTGTAGTATAATTTTTATCAGTAAAATCAGGAGGTCTGTTTATGGCTACTGCAGAAAAAAAGAAAATGAAAAAAGGAAAAAAGGCAATGATTATTATTGTTTGCATTATAGCGTTTATTGCGCTTGCGAGCGTTATTTTTATCAACGTTACAACCCTTCCCGCTAAGGATACAGAGCCGCATCACGCTGTAGGCGGTATGGTAGTAAGCGACACGGTTGAATACAAAAGCAACGAGGCAAAATCTATCCGCCACAACCCGATAGTACGCCTTTTCCAGATGGTATGGCGTTTTTGCGAAAACGGGGATATGGCTAAGCACGCAAAGCAGACTCCGCCCGCAGACGTTAAGGAAACGAACGATATTCCGTATATTGACGACGGAAATATTTTCCACAGATTTGATATTTACGCTCCCGAAGGCGCGGACATCAGCAAGCTCCCCGTTATAATTGATATTCACGGCGGCGGCTGGATTTACGGCGACAAGGAGCTTAATAAATACTACTGCCTTGAGCTTGCACACAAGGGCTATGCGGTATTCAACATAAGTTACCGCCTTGTGCCCGACGTTACGGCGCTCTCACAGATTCAGGACTGCGTTGCGGCTATAAAATACATAACCGAAAACTGCAAGGAATATAATTTTGAAAACGTTATGCTAACGGGCGACTCTGCCGGCGGAATGCTCGCGGCGTACTGCACGGCAATTATTAACAGCCCCGAGCTTCAGGAGACCTTTAAAACGGAAAAGATTACTCTCGACGTTGACTCCCTTCTTTTAACCTCTCCCGTTGCATTTATGAACGACGGCGGCGCTTTCAGCGTTTACACAAAGGTTATGTGGGGCGATTACGGAAAGAAGGCGCCCTACAGCGAGCTTATGGATTTAGATAAAATTCTTGAAAAATCAACCCTTCCGCCAACCTATCTTATTACAAGCGGCGGCGACGCTCTCGCTCACGAGCAGACTCACAGAGCATACGACCTGCTTCAGAAAAAAGGCATTGAAAGCGAGATAGTTGACTTTGGCGACAATGAAAACGGCAAGCCACTCCCCCACGTTTTCAGCATACTTGAACCCTTTAACAAATCCGGACAGGAGGCGATTGACGGCGGCCTCGCTTTCTATCAGAAGCAAATTACAAAGTAAAAAAAGGTGACCAACGGTCACCTTTTTTATTCGTCTTCTGTCTTGGGTACGGGGTATTTTAAGTTTTCTTTTGTCCAGTCCTTGATAACCTCGAGGAAATTCTTTGCTTCCTCCTTAGCCTGCGGGAGATTATGCTCAAGGCAGTTTCCGCACTCCTTGTTGGAAGCGCCGGGAATACGTCCCCAGAACTCGGCTATATATTCAAAGCCCTCTCTGATAAGATTGATTGAATAATTATCCGTAAGCCTTCTCGTCAGCAGGCTGAAGCCCGTGCGGCTTCCGTTGGGTCCGAAATACACTATATTTTCCCCAAACTCAGTATTAATCAGGTAGGTTGAAAAGATATGCTCTATTGTATGAATAGCGGAGTTGGTAAGATAATCATTCTGATTCGGGGCTTTCATTCTGATATCGTAAATTGTAATATCCCCGTCAATACGGCTGATATAAATGCCGGGTTTAAGTATATCGTGGTCAATTGCAAAGCTTGGAACAGTTTTCATTTCTTTCATTATTTTCACCTCAATAATATAATACTATATTTTGTGTAAAATTCAAGTATTAAATCAAATTTTTCATATCTGTTGGGAAATCACAGGTTAAGTGAAGCTCTTTGCCCGTTACGGGGTGGATGAAATATATATCCTTACAGTGCAGCGCCTGACGGGTTATTAATTCGCTCGGCTCCCCGTAAAGCGTATCGCCCACAAGCGGGTGGCCGAGGTAATCCATATGAACGCGAATCTGATGGGTACGCCCCGTTTCAAGATTCAGTTTAATTAGAGTTGTATTATCCTTAACGCTGATAACCTCATAATGCGTTACGGCACTTTCTCCGCCCTCTTTTACCTGCCGCTTTATTATACTGTCAGAGCAGCGGGCAATCGGGGCGTCAACAGTACCGCTCTTTTCAATTATACCGTCGGCAACGGCATAGTAATCCTTTTTAATGTTTCCCGCAAGCTTGCCCGCAACGAACATATTTTTACCCACAAGAACAAGCCCGCTCGTTCCGTTATCAAGCCTGTAAACGGCGCGGAAGGCTCCGTCATCTCCGAGGTGGTAAGCGGCAAAATTCTGAAGCGTATCGCCTATATGATGGCGGCTTTCGTGAACGGGAATATGCGGCGGCTTATCAAAAACGATAATATCCTCGTCCTCATAGACTATATCTATATCCATTTTTACGGGAGCGGGCATTTTTCCGCTGTTTTCAATGTTGATTCTTAGAACGTCGCCAGTATGGAGCAAATCAATCGTCCTTGCAAATTCGCCGTTAACGGTAATGCCGTTTTCGGAGTTTTTCAGTTTTGTAAGCAGTGCCGACGAAACACCGAAGGCGCGCAGGAAGCTGCGGATTCTCACGCCGTCGTTTTCATCGGTAATTTTAAATTCAATCGTTCTCATATATAATACTTATCTTTTCCGATTAACCATTTTTTCGGGTTTTCATCAATATACTGAAGATGATAGTGCATATCCTCTTCATTGCGGATTATGTGGTCATAAAAACCTGTTTGCCAGATGTTTTTACCGTACTGTTTATTACAGAAACGTTTTAATGTTCCAACATACTTTGAAATCAACGAATTTGTAGGGAGCGGCGCCCTCGACGCTCCGTCATATTCCGAATTATTTATGATTACAAGTAAATGAACGTGATTAGGCATAATAACATATTTTTCTGTTTTAATATTTTCGTATATACCGTTCATTTTAGTAATCTCTTTTTCAATAACTTCTCCGTATTCTTTCAGGCATACTTGCGGAGCGTCGGGGGCGCCGCTCCCTACAATGTCAGACAAAAGGCAGTACATATCCTTAACGCATATAGTTAAAAAATATGCGCCGCATAAGCTATAATCATAGTTTTCAAGCCTTAAACTTTTTCTTACAGGTAAGCTATTCATAGAAGAATAATAGCATAAAAACTGCAGAATGGCAATTGTCATTCTGCAGTAATTTTTTGTTTTGCAATTTTTATCTGCTTTTCAACGCTCTGAACGCTCGGTCCGCCTTCGGACAGTCGGTCGGCAACGCATTTTTCAAGATTTATTGCGTCATAAACGCCGCCGTCAAACAAATCGCAAACCGCTTTGTATTCTTTAAGCGGAAGGGTTTCAAGCGTTAAGCCCTTATCGATACACAGCGCAACAAGCTCGCCCGTTGCCTTATATGCATCGCGGAACGGTAACCCCTTTCCGACGAGGTAATCAGCGCAGTCCGTTGCATTGATAAAGCCCTTTGCCGCTGCAGCGCGCATATTATCGGGAAGAACAGTCATAGTTTCAATCATCGGAGTAAAGGCGTTTAGGCACATTTTAACCGTATCAACGGCGTCAAAGATAGCCTCCTTATCCTCCTGCATATCTTTGTTATATGCAAGCGGAATTCCCTTC
This sequence comes from Ruminococcaceae bacterium UBA3751, assembly GCA_002371215.1. Classification (GTDB taxonomy): domain Bacteria; phylum Bacillota; class Clostridia; order Oscillospirales; family Acutalibacteraceae; genus Eubacterium_R. Next base: position 6,438 of record DFGL01000034.1, read on the forward strand.
ATAACGGTTAAAAGCGTTGTTAAATCGCCGAAAACTCTGCCGCTCTTTCCCCTGACAAGCTCTGCAATATCGGGGTTTTTCTTCTGCGGCATTATTGAAGAGCCCGTTGAAAAGGCGTCGTCAAGCTCAACGAATTTAAATTCCCAGGAGCACCACATAATTATCTCCTCGGCAAAGCGGGAGAGATGCACCATAATTATTGAGAGCGCAGCCGCAAGCTCCATACAGAAATCGCGGTCAGATACGCCGTCAAGCGAATTCTGTGAAACGCTGTCAAAACCGAGATATTCGGCAACTAAATTCCTGTCTATCGGATATGTTGTACCCGCAAGAGCGCCTGAGCCGAGCGGAAGAACGTTCATACGCTCATACGCGTCCGAAAGGCGGTCTATATCGCGCAGAAGCATTGCCGCATACGCCATTAAATGATGACCGAAGGTGATAGGCTGAGCGCGCTGGAGGTGGGTATAACCCGGCATAATAGCGGTTTTGTTTTCCTCCGCCTTATCGCAGAGAACGAGAACGAGCTCTTTGAGCTTTTCCGTTATTTCTGCGCTTTCCTTTTTCAGCACCATACGGATATCGAGCGCAACCTGGTCATTACGGGAGCGTGCCGTATGAAGACGCTTTCCCGTATCACCGAGTCGGGCAGTAAGTTCCCCTTCAACAAAGGTATGAATATCCTCAGCGCCCATATCAATGCTGAGCTTACCCGCTTTGATGTCCTCAAGGATTTTTGCAAGCTCCGCGGTGATTTTTTCGCTTTCGCTTTTATCAATGATTCCCGCAGCTCCGAGCATTGAGGCGTGGGCGATTGAGCCTGTTATATCCTCCTCAAACATTCGGGAGTCAAATTTTATAGACGAATTAAAATCGTTTGTTTCCTTGGCGAGTTCCTTTTTGAACCGCCCTTTCCATAACTGAGCCATAATTTTTCCTGATTATTCTCCGCGCTGTGCGTCAAGGAGAGCCTTAACCTTAATAGATAAACCGAAAAGATTGATAAAGCCTGCCGAATCGGACTGATTGTATGCTCCGCCGTCCTCACCGAAGGAAGCGATATTCTCATCGTAAAGGCTGTACGGTGATGTAATACCGGCGTTCATAACGTTGCCCTTATAGAGCTTGAGCTTTACGTCGCCCGTTACGGTTTCCTGAGTTTTATCAACGAAAGCTGAAAGTGCTTCACGAAGCGGGGTAAACCAGAGTCCGTTATAAACGAGCTCGCCGAATTTCTGAGCAACGAGGGTTTTATAATGCGCCGTTTCCTTATCAAGAGTAATCATTTCAAGAAGTTCGTGCGCTTTGTAAAGGATTTCGCCGCCCGGGGTTTCGTAAACGCCGCGGCTCTTCATTCCTACAAGACGGTTTTCTACGATGTCAAGAAGTCCGATACCGTTCTTTCCGCCGAGTTCGTTAAGCTTTTCAACAAGAGCGAGGGGCGACATCTCTACGCCGTCAATCGCGGTAGGAACACCCTTTTCAAAATGGATAGAAATATAAGTAGGAACATCCGGAGCCTGCTCGGGAGCAACGCCCATTTCAAGGAAACCTTCCTTTAAATACGTCGGCTCGTTTGCCGGGTCCTCAAGGTCAAGTCCTTCGTGGGAAAGATGCCAAACGTTCTTATCCTTGGAGTAGTTAGTTTCACGGTTGATTTTAAGGGGGATATTATGCGCCTCAGCGTATTCAATTTCCTCCTCACGGGATTTGATTTCCCACTCACGCCACGGAGCGATAATCTCCATTTCGGGAGCGAAGGCTTTAAGAGTAAGCTCAAAGCGTACCTGGTCGTTACCCTTACCCGTACAGCCGTGGCAGATGGCGTCTGCGCCCTCTTTTTTTGCGATTTCCGCAAGACCCTTTGCAATACAGGGACGGGCGTGGGAGGTACCGAGAAGGTATTTTTCGTAATCAGCGCCTGCCTTAAGACAGGGGAAAATGTAATTCTCAACGTAATCCTCTTTTAAATCAAGAACGTAGAGCTTTGAAGCGCCCGTTTTAATCGCCTTTTCCTCAAGTCCGTCAAGCTCCGTTCCCTGCCCTACGTCGCCGCTTACTGCAATAACCTCGCAGTTATTATAGTTTTCCTTGAGCCACGGAATGATTATTGAAGTATCAAGTCCTCCAGAATATGCAAGAACTACCTTTTTTATATCTTTTTTGTTCATAAGAATTTCTCCTTTGCGTTTTGTGACTGTACCCATTATATCATTAATGAATAAAAATGCAAGCATATTCACATATTTTTGTATCATTATGCAAAAAATAACCTAAAATTTTAGGTTTTAATGTATATTTTTACGAAAATATATGCAAGCTGTTGTATTTTTATGCAAGAATTCATTTCTTCTTGATTTATCCGCAATATAATTGTATAATATATAGACACTAAATTAAAATGGAGTAGTCTATGGATATGAAAATTTCGCCATCAATACTGGCAAGCGATTACGCAAATCTTCAGAGCGAGCTTAAGAAAATCGAAACCTCGGATTTAATCCACGTTGACGTTATGGACGGTCATTTTGTACCGAATATCTCTATCGGCGCACCCGTCGTTTCAGCGATAAAAAAGGTTTGCAGCGTACCGTTTGACGTTCATCTTATGATTAGCGACCCGCTTAAATACGCTGAGGATTTTGCAAGCGCAGGCGCAGACATTATCTGTTTTCATATTGAGAGCGACAGCGACACCGAGGAAACGGTTAACAAAATCCTCTCTCTCGGTAAAAAGGCGGCAATCGCCGTTAAGCCGGGTACGGATATTGACAGCGTTATCCCCTTCCTTGACAGGCTTTCAATGGTACTCGTTATGACCGTTGAGCCGGGCTTTGGCGGACAGAGCTTTATGGAGGGCGTTATGCCTAAAATTGAAAAGCTCCGCGCTCTCGGCTACAAGGGAGATATTGAGGTCGACGGCGGAGTTAACCCCGAAACAATTAAGATTGCCGCAAAGGCAGGCGCAAACGTTTTTGTTGCAGGCAGCGCGGTATTCAAGAGCGAAAACCCTGAGGATACTATAAATCTTTTAAGGAAAAACGCAGCAGACGCGTTATAAAGGAAAATGAAAAAAAGACGGTTTTATGACAGTAAAATTAGATACAGAAAAGATAACGGCACGAACGAAAACGCCGAAGCACAAGCCGATATAACCGTTAAGTCTGAAAGAGAAGCCGAGGATGAGGAAATAAGAAAAAAGCTCTTTTCCAAGGACTCCGTTTCCGAAAGGCGCCGCCGCTCACAGAGAAAATATTCAACTGCGGTTATGGTTATCTGCAGCATACTGCTTATTCTTACAGGCTTTATAGGGGCTGACGTTTATATGATACGCCACGCTTCGCCGCTCTCAAGAATAAGCGAGGAAGCAGAAAAAGAAAACGATGAGGTTATCGGCGAGATTGACCTTGAATTCAAGGGCGCGGTAGTTCCCTCAATATCGCTTGACGGCTCAATTATGCTCTCCTCAGTTATTGAGGATATGCAAAAGGGCTCAAAAACCGCAGTCGTTTTTGACGCAAAGCGCGCAGACGGTACTATCGGCTACGAAAGCACGCTTTCAACGGTTGAAACGCTCGGGCTGAAAAGCTCGCAGGGCGTTAAGCCGAGGGAATCCGTCAGTCAGCTTGTTGAAAACGATTTGCTCCCCATAGCAAGAGTATACGTTTACCTTGACGGAACTGTTCCGCTTAAGTCAAGCGAAATGGCGTTTAAGCAGGGCAAAAAGGTTTATACCGACGAAAACGGCGCAACCTACCTTGACCCGAACAGCGAACTCGTTTACGGATACATTAAAGAGGTTGTAAACGAGCTTCACGACTACGGCATTTCCTTCTTTATTCTTGACGGCTGTAAGGTTGGCGACAAGGATTATTTCGGCGATATTTCAGCGAAGCTGCAAAAGGAAATCGGCGGAAGAATACGTTTTTTTGAAGCGGTTGAAGTTAAGCTTACGGGTATTGACGCCGAGAGCGGAGACGTTAATTCTGCAGGAATCAAAAGCGGGATAGGAAAATTCCCGAAGCTCAATAAAAATCAGGTATATATTATTGATACCGACCTTAAGGAAAGCAAGTATTCAACGATACTTACCCAGAAAAAATACAACAGGTATGTAGTAGAATCATAAATCAAAAGGAGATTTTATGAGAAAGCTTACAGCAGTTATATTATCACTCTTTATCCTCTTAATGCCTTTTTGCGCTACTGAGGTAATGGCTGAGCAGGAGGAAATCCCCTCCCTCGTTTCCATTGAATTCAATAACGCCAAGATTAACGAGGAAATATCAAAGGACGTTAACAAATATACCCTGACGCTTGACAGCGCAACCTCAACGCCGACGCTCAAAAGTTATGAAATCAGCGGAAGTGCTCAGATTTTCGTTAACTATAAGCTTGACGAAGCTATGCACCAGACGGGCGTTGTCGTTACGCTTGAATACGTCGGCGGCAGCGTTGAATATACGTTTGACTATACCAACGCTTCGTACGACAAGACTTCGGGAAACAACCTGCTTGCGGACATAAGCTGCCCGAACTGCCAGGTTTATCCCGAAATTAACGATAAGACTGTTAACTACAAGTTATTTATTCCATCAGATCTTACGGAGTTAAATATATCTACGGTTACACAGGATATTAACGCATACTGCGACCTTCCGAAAAGTATTTCCCTCGCATCTGACCAGGAGCCGGAATTCACAATTACGGTTACCGCAGCCAACGGCAAAACGAGGGTATACAAGCTTCAGGTAAAGCGGGTTGATAAAAACACGAACGAGGTTGCAGGAGAAATAAAAACTGACGGCGAGGAAGCGATTGTCAGCGACGAGCTGTTTTTTAAAAAGCCTGAATTCTTAGTGACCGCAGGCTGCATAGCAGGAGGAATACTTTTAATAGCAGTTATTCTTGCAATAATAAAACGCATAACCGTTAAACCCGAGGACGAAGAGGAGCCCGAGTTTTTTGACGGCAAAGAATAATAAATAATTATCTTAGGAAAAGGTGGTGGCAGATATGGAATTAACAGAGCTCAGAGAAGAACTCATTGAAACTATAAAAGCGCACTACGAAAAAAAAGAATTAAAAGAAATCAAGGTCGTTTTAAGCGAGCTGAACCCCGCGGATATTGCGGAAATACTTGAGGAATTTCCTGATAACCAGAGGCTGTTATTTTTCCGCCTTTTATCAAAGGAAAACGCCGCCGAAACCTTCGTTGAGCTCGACCCCGACACACAGGAAGAGCTTATTCACGGCATTTCCGACAGCGAGCTGCGCGAGGTGCTTGACGAGATTTACATAGACGACGCCGTTGACATTATTGAGGAAATGCCCGCAACGCTTGTTAAGCGTATTCTTAAAAATACCGACAGCGAAACGAGAAAATCCATCAACGCGCTTTTAAAATATCCCGATGATTCGGCAGGCTCGCTGATGACGCCCGAATTTGTTGACCTTAAAAAAGGTATGACTGTTGAGGACGCCTTCAAGCGTATCCGCCGTACGGGCGTTGACAAGGAGACGATTTACACCTGTTATATCACCGACAACTCCCGTCATCTTATAGGCGTTACAACAGTTAAGGAGCTGCTTCTTCACGATTACGAAGACACGATTGACGAGTTTATGGAAACGAACATAATCTACGTTAACACGCTTGACGACCAGGAAATCGCGGCTCAGCAGCTTTCTAAATACGACTTTCTTGCGCTCCCCGTTGTTGATATGGAGGAGAGACTCGTAGGAATCATCACCGTTGACGACGCTATCGATGTCATCCAGGAGGAGAACACCGAGGATATCCAGAAGATGAACGCTATGCTTCCCACGGAGAAAACCTACCTTAAAACCTCGGTTTTTGAAACCTGGAAGAGCCGCTTTCCGTGGCTGCTTCTGCTTATGGTTTCCGCAACCTTTACGGGCTCAATAATTACGGGCTTTGAGGAAAAGCTTGCTACGCTTACAATTCTTACCGCTTTTATCCCTATGCTTATGGATACGGGCGGTAACTCAGGCGGTCAGGCAAGCGTTACGATTATCCGTGCGATGTCGCTCGGAGAGGTAAATTTCAGAGATTATTTCCGCGTTGTATGGAAGGAAATCAGGGTTGGGCTTGCCTGCGGAGTTTCGCTTGCGGCAGTTAACTTCATTAAAATATGGCTTGTTGATAAAACGCTGTTTAAAAACCCCGAAATTACCCTTTTAATTGACTTTGCTATCTGCCTTACGCTCGTCGTTGAGATAATTTTTGCAAAGTTCATCGGATGCTCGCTGCCTATGCTGGCAAAGAAAATAGGCTTTGACCCCGCGGTAATGAGCTCACCGTTTATAACAACTATCGTTGACGCGGTTGCGCTGCTGCTTTTCTTCGGAATATCAAGCGCGGTTATCCCGCAGCTGCATTAGCTTTCAATAAAAGCATAGAAACAGGGGACAGAGAACCGTCCCCTGTGTTGTGAAATCGCTTTCGGAATTTAGAAAAAAGAATCTTTCAATTAGACAAATTAGCAGGTTGACTGGCTTAAGTATAGGAATTATTAGAAAACATTTCTGAACACAGAGAACCGTCCCCTGTGTTCGAAACTTAAAAAGTCAGCGAAAAAGAATGCCGTATAAGAGGTGTTAATGATGAAATATGGAGTATTATCATTAAAAAATATTATACCTATAGCCGTTGTTTGTTCCTTTATAATGTTATTTTTAATAATGAGTATTAAACATCTTATATCTGTTATCAAAGAGCAACCGAGTAAAGAAAAAACGTTAAAATGTTTGTTTTCTGTTTGTTTGTTAATTATCTCTTCATATTTATTTGTTATCAGTTCACAAATAGTTGCAGAACAGATAAAAGACTATGTTATTCCATATAAAAATGATAATTATTCTGTAGTTAGCGGAAGAATAAATAAGTTAAAAAAGGATGGGACAAATGGTAATGTGTCGTTTTTTGTTAATGATATAGAATTCGACTATTATCCGGTAGAATTATTATATTTAGGCGTTAATAAGTCATCTATTATTAATGAAAATGATATTGTGGAAATAAAGTATATTTCTGTTGACCAATATGAAGCAGTACACATAAAACCACGGAATGCAATAATGGAAATAGAGATAGAAAAAGACAACAGCACTCTGTCCCAACCCTGTTCCAAATAAACATAACACAGGGGACGGTTCTCTGTGTTGACGAGATAGTGAAAATATGTTATTCTTAAAAGGGTGACATAGATGCCAAGGCAAAAGAGACAGAAAAGCGAAAGCGGAATATATCATATTATTTTGCGCGGAGTAAACAGGCAGAATGTATTTCAGGACCAAGAGGATTATGAAAAGTTTCTTCAGGTGCTAAGTGATTGTAAGGCAATAAGCGAATTCAAAGTGTATGCATATTGCCTTATGAGTAATCATATACATATCATTATTCAGGAATCAACTGAGAAAATTGACCTAATAATGAAAAGAATTGGAACACGATATGTTTATTGGTACAATATAAAATACAAAAGAGTTGGTCATTTGTTTCAGGACAGGTTTTTGAGTGAACCAATAGATGATGAATCATATTTGCTGTCTGCAATAAGATATATACATAAAAATCCTGTAAAAGCAAAAATAGTAAATGTTTGCAGCGACTATAAGTATAGTAGCTATAATGATTTCAAAGCACATAAGGATTTCGTTGATTATCAATTTGTTTATGATATTATTAATGAAAAAGAATTTGAAAATTTCCATAATAGGGATGGTATTCTTTGCCACTTGGAAATAGATGAAAACCCAAAGATAAGAGTTACAGACGAAGAAGCTAAGCGAATTATTTTTAAAGTAACCGGAGCAAGAAGCGTTGAAGAATATCAAAAGCTTCCTTCAAATAAACAGACAAAATCGCTTTCGGAATTTAGAAAAAAGAATCATTCAATTAGACAAATTAGCAGGTTGACTGGCTTAAGTATAGGAATTATTAGAAAACATTTCTGAACACAGAGAACCGTCCCCTGTGTTCGAGTTACAGTTTTGAGGTGAAATAATGAACAAATCTAAAAAGCTTATGAAATATATTTTAATTGGTGGAATTATAGTTATTTTGTTTATAGTTGGTGTTATAGTATTGTCAACAATTGCACAGGGAAAAAACTCTATGCCTCCAAAAACGGTTTCAGGTATAATTACAGAATCAAAAGGTCATGATATAAAAGTAAAGATTGTTTCATCTGATGTCAATGAATATGATATTATTAGCTATTTTTATTCGGGAAATGTCATTAGTGCTTCAATTGATGAGTATTCGCCGATATCGTCTGATGAATTGAAAATTAATGATATAGTAAAATTAGAATTTGCCAAAAAAAATATAAATATAAACGGAAATAATGTATATATTTCAAACGCTATCATAAGTGAGACAGAGGACTGAGGCAGTGAGACAGGGTGAGACACGGTACAGCGGTACAGGGGACGGTTCTCTGTCTCAACCATGTTCCAAATAAATATCTTGACAATAATATATTTTATTGTTATAATACTAAGGCTTGTAAAAGCAAAAAATCCTTGCGCGAGGAGATATCGCGCCAAAAGTCCAGAAGGAGGTGCTGAAGATGGCATTAAGAAATTACGAAATCGTTATGGTATTTTCACTTTCTAAGGGTGACGAGGCAGTTGAAGCTCTTAAGGCTAAGTTTACTGACCTTATCTCCAAGAACGGCACTCTCGGCGAAATTGAGGAATGGGGCAAGAGAAAGCTTGCTTACGAAATCAATTACGAGGCTGAGGGCTACTACGTTCTTATTAACTTCCAAAGTGATGAAAAGTTCCCTGCAGAGCTTGACCGTGTAATCAACATCACTGACGGTGTTCTTCGTTCACTCATTGTTGCTAAGGGTGAGTAAGGAGGAAGATTATGATTAACACAGTTGCTTTAATGGGCAGACTTACCTACGAGCCTGAGCTCAGAAGCACGGCAGGCGGAGTTTCAGTTCTTCGTTTCCAGATTGCGGTTGACAGAAATTATCAGCGCGCAGGCACGGAAAGACAGGCTGACTTTATTGACTGCGTTGCGTGGAGACAGACCGCTGAATTCGTTTCACGCTATTTCCACAAGGGCTCGCTCATTGCAGTTGAAGGCTCAATCCAGACACAGAATTATACCGATAAGGACGGAAAGAACAGAAAGTCCGTTGAGGTTGTTGCAAACAACGTTTCGTTCTGCGGCTCAAAGAATGAGTCCGGCGCAGGCGCACAACCCAATGAATACGAGCAGCCTGCTCCTAATTACGCAAGCGCTCAGACCAGTGATTTTGAAGAAATTATTGACGACGACGAAGACGATCTTCCGTTCTGACCTGAAGCAGAGCAAAACAAATACGAATTGCCTAAAATGCAGTTTTTAAGCGAAATTCGTCATTTTCATTCTTGCTTTGCGTCGGCAAAGCTACGACTTCAAAAGCCAAATTTCATTTTAACTCCAAGCATTTTAGGTGCAAGGCAGTTTAAAATGAGCTAATTTGGTTAAGGTCAAGGCAAAAAACGCAGGAATACTTGCGTATTCCGAGAATTTTTAACGCAGATATTAAGCAAATCAGCCATTTTAAACCAAATTGAATTTGCTTTACTCTGCTTCTGAAAGGAGAAATACCATGGCATATGTAAAAGGTCCGAGAAAGGGACGCAGAAAAGTTTGTCAGTTCTGCGCTGAAAAGGTAGAATCAATTGATTACAAGGACGCAGCTAAGCTCAGAAAGTTCACTTCCGAGAGAGCTAAAATCCTTCCCCGCCGTGTAACAGGTACCTGCGCTAAGCACCAGAGAGAGCTTACCACAGCTATCAAGAGAGCACGCCAGATTGCTATTCTTCCTTACACAGCTGACTAATTAGCTAACCGAACAGCTTACCGAACGGTAAGCTGTTTTAATTTATCCGCTTTTAAATTCACAACCGTGGACAGTCGGGGACTATACATTGTTTATATTGACTTATTATAATAATTATGTTAAAATAGAAACACTTTAGCGGTTTAAAGGTTTTAAGTGTTAAATCGCACGAAAAAGAGGATGTTATATTATGCCTATTACAGATTATCTTGAAAAAAACAGCGAGCTGTACGGCGACGAGGTATGCCTTGTTGAGCTCAACCCCGAAATTCAGGAGAAACGCTACGTTACCTGGAAAGAGTTTTCGCTCACAGAGCCAAAACAGACTGCCGCATACAGACGCGAAATTACATGGAACGTGTTTAACGAGAAGGCTAACCGCTTTGCTAACCTTCTAATCAGCGGAGGAATCGGCAAGGGCGACAAGGTTGCAATTCTTCTTATGAACTGCCTTGAATGGCTTCCGATTTACTTTGGCGTTCTAAAAACGGGGGCAATGGCTGTGCCCTTCAATTTCAGATACGATACCGACGAGATTGAATACTGTGCAGACCTTGCAGAGGTTGACATTATGGTATTCGGCTCCGCATTTATCGGAAGGCTTGAGCCGATTGCGGACAAGCTCGCTAAAAAATGCAAGCTGATTTACTGCGGCGAAGGCACCTGCCCGAGCTTTGCGGCAAATTACCAGGAGCTTACGGCGAACGCTTCAAGCGTAAACCCCGAAATTGAAATAAAGGACAGCGACAACGCGGCAATCTATTTCTCCTCGGGAACGACGGGCTTCCCCAAGGCGATATTGCATAACCATGAAAGCCTTATGCACTCCGCAAAATGCGAACAGGCGCACCACGGTCAGACTCACGACGACGTATTCCTATGCATTCCTCCCCTTTATCATACGGGAGCAAAAATGCACTGGTTCGGCTCGCTCGTTTCAGGCTCAAAGGCTGTACTGCTTAAGGGAACAAAGCCCGAATATGTTATTCAGGCAGTACACAACGAGCGCTGCACGATAGTATGGCTTCTCGTTCCGTGGGCTCAGGATATTCTTGACGACATTGACAGCGGAAAGATTGACCTTTCTAAATACGATTTATCCTGTTGGAGACTTATGCATATAGGCGCTCAGCCCGTACCGCCAAGTCTTATCAAGCGATGGAAAAAGGTATTTCCGAATCACGATTACGATACAAACTACGGTCTTTCGGAAAGCATCGGCCCCGGCTGCGTACATCTCGGCGTTGAAAACACCCACAAGGTAGGCGCAATCGGTAAAGCAGGCTACGGCTGGGAAACGAAGATTGTTGACCCCGATGGCAACACCGTAGCGCGCGGCGAAATCGGCGAGCTCTGCGTTAAGGGACCCGGAGTTATGACCTGCTACTACCGTAACGAGGAGGCAACGAACGAATGCCTTAAGGACGGTTGGCTCTTTACGGGCGATATGGCTAAGGAGGACGAGGACGGATTTATCTTCCTTGTTGACAGAAAGAAGGACGTAATCATCAGCGGCGGCGAGAACATATATCCCGTTCAGATTGAGGATTACATCAGAAAAATGAATCAGGTTAAGGACGTTGCCGTTATAGGTATGCCAGATTCAAGACTCGGCGAAATCTCCGCAGCGATTATTGAAGTTAAAGAAGGCTTTACCCTTACCGAGGATGAGGTTAACGATTTCTGCCTCGGCATGGCGAGATACAAGAGGCCGAGAAAGGTTATCTTTGCAGACATTCCGAGAAACCCGACGGGTAAAATTGAAAAGCCCGCTCTCAGAAAGATTTACTGCGTTGAAAACCTTGTTGCCAAGGAAAACGAATCATAAATGATTGTAATTTATATTAAATTGTGATATTATATATAATTATTTTAAGTAAACAGAGGTAAAAAGATGAAAGAATTAATGCTCGGCAACAAGGCGTTTGCCCGCGGACTTTATGAGGCGGGATGCTCTGTTGCATCAAGCTACCCCGGAACTCCTTCAACGGAGATTACCGAGGAGGCTGCAAAATATGATGAGATTTACTGCGAATGGGCGCCGAATGAAAAGGTAGCTATGGAGGTAGCTTTCGGCGCTGCTATGGCAGGTAAAAGAAGCTTTTGCGGAATGAAGCACGTTGGCTTAAACGTTGCCGCTGACCCGCTTTACACGGCTTCATACACAGGCGTTAACGCGGGTATGGTAATAGGCGTTGCGGATGACGCGGGAATGCACTCCTCTCAGAACGAGCAGGACAGCCGCCACCACGCAATCGCTTCCAAGGTACCTATGCTTGAGCCTTCCGACAGCGACGAGGCGCTCCGCTTTACAAAGCTTGCATACGAGCTCTCGGAGGAATTCGACACCCCCGTTATAGTTAAGATGTGCACCCGTGTTTCACACTGCCAGAGCATCGTTGAAAAGGGCGAAAGAGTTGAGGTATCAAAGCCTTATGAGCACAATATTGCTAAATACGTTATGATGCCGGGTAACGCTAAAAAGCGCCATCCGTTCGTTGAGGAGAGAACCGAAAAACTCCGTGAATGGGCTGAGACAAGCGACATTAACCGCGTTGAAATGGGCGACACCGCTCTCGGTATTATAACAAGCTCAACAAGCTATCTTTACGCAAAAGAGGTTTTCGGCGATAGAGCAAGCGTACTTAAACTCGGAATGGTTAATCCCCTCCCCGTTAAGCTTATTAAGGACTTTGCTTCAAAGGTTGACAGACTCGTTGTAATCGAAGAGCTTGACCCGATTATTGAAAACCACTGCAGAGCGCTCGGGCTTGACGTTCAGGGCAAGGATATACTCCCGATTATCGGCGAATTCTCGCAGAATCTTATTGCTGAAAAGCTCGGCGAACCGAAAAAAGAGAGCTGCAAGTTTGACGAGGAGCTTCCTATGCGCCCGCCCGCAATGTGCTCGGGATGTCCGCACAGAGGAGTTTTCTACACGCTTAACAAGAATAAATGCACCGTTCTCGGAGATATCGGATGTTACACTCTCGGCGCAGTTGCACCGCTTTCGGCTATGCATATGACGCTTTGTATGGGCGGCTCAGTATCCTCGATTCACGGCTTTAACAAGGCGCTCGGCGAGACTGCAGAGGGCAGTACCGTTGCGGTTATCGGCGATTCAACCTTTATGCATTCGGGTATGACCGGACTTGCTAATATAGCATATAATCAGAGCAATTCAACCGTTATCATCCTTGATAACTCCATTACCGGAATGACGGGACATCAGCAGAATCCCACGACGGGCTACAATATTAAAGGTGACCCCGCGGGCAAGATTGACCTTGAAGCGCTTTGCAAATCAATGGGCTTTAACAGGGTAAGGGTTGTTGACCCGTACGACCTTAAGGCTACGGACGAGGCGGTTAAAGAGGAACTTAAGGCAGACGAGCCTTCCGTAATCATCTCCCGCCGTCCCTGCGTACTGCTTAAATACGTTAAAACAAATCCGCCGCTCAAGGTGGATAACGATAAGTGCCGCGGCTGTAAGGCTTGTATGAAGCTCGGCTGCCCGTCAATCAGCTTCAGAGACGGTAAGGCGCATATTGATAACACACTTTGCACAGGCTGCGGAGTTTGTCAGCAGCTCTGTCATTTTGACGCATTAAACTAAGGAGGACTTGACTATGACAAAGAATATTATGATTGTCGGAGTCGGCGGTCAGGGCTCCCTGCTTGCAAGCAAAATGCTCGGTCAGATTCTTCTGACTGCAGGCTACGACGTTAAGGTTTCCGAGGTACACGGAATGAGCCAGCGCGGCGGCTCCGTTGTTACCTACGTCCGCTTTGGCGACAAGGTATACTCCCCCGTTATTGACAAGGGCGAAGCGGATTACATTATTTCATTTGAGCTTCTTGAGGCTGCAAGATACGTTGAATACCTTAAGCCTCACGGACATATAGTCGTTAACACTCAGCAGATTGACCCGATGCCGGTTATTACGGGTAATGCGGTATATCCTGAAAACCTTATCGAAAAGATGAAGGCTTCGGGCGCTGAAGTTGAGGCGTTTGACGCACTTGCCGTTGCCGAGGAGGCAGGCTCTCCGAAGGCAGTAAACATTGCCCTTTTAGGCAAGCTTTCAAAGAAATTTGAATTTACCGAGGAGCAGTGGCTTGACGCGCTTGAAAAATGCGTTCCGCCAAAGTTCCTTGAGCTTAACAAAAAGGCGTTTGCGCTCGGCAGAAATTCATAGCACATCCCCAAACAAACTATAGGAATAAAAAACAGGAGGTTAAAGGCATGGAAAAAAGATACTATCAGCCGGAAATAGAAACAATGCCGGTTGAGGAAATCAAAAAGCTTCAATGTGAGAAGCTTATAAAACAGGTTAAATATGTTTACGACAACGTTGCATATTACCGCAATCTGATGGACAAAAAGGGCGTTAAGCCCGAGGACATCAAATCCCTTGAGGACATAAGCAAGCTCCCCTTCCTTTCAAAGGATGATTTAAGAGAGGCTTATCCCTACGGACTGCTCGGTACCGATTTAAAGAACATTGTCAGAATTCAGTCCACCTCGGGCACAACGGGAAGGCGCGTTGTTGCGTTTTACACTCAGAAGGATATTGACCTCTGGGAAGAATGCTGCGCAAGAGCCATTGTTGCCGCAGGCGGTACGGAGGACGACGTTTGCCACGTTTGTTACGGCTACGGCTTATTTACGGGCGGCGCAGGACTCAACGGCGGTTCGCACAAGGTAGGCTGTATGACGCTTCCTATGTCATCGGGCAACACTAACAGACAGATTCAGTTTATGATGGATTTAGGCTCAACTATTCTCTGCTGTACTCCGTCATACGCTGCATATATCGGCGAATCCCTTGCAGAGCAGGGCTACAAGCCTGAGGATAACAAGCTTAAAGCAGGTATCTTCGGCGCAGAGCCCTGGACAGAGGAAATGAGGCAGGAGATTGAAAAGAGCCTCGGAATCAAGGCTTACGATATTTACGGTCTTACCGAAACCTCAGGTCCCGGCGTTGCTTTTGAATGTGAAGAGCAATCGGGTATGCACATCAATGAGGACCATTTTTACGCTGAAATAATTGACCCCGATACCGGAGAGGTTCTCCCCGAGGGCTCAAAGGGCGAGCTCGTTTTCACATCTCTTGACAAGGAGGGCTTCCCTCTTCTCCGCTACAGAACTAAGGATATATGCATTTTATCGCGCGAAAAATGCTCCTGCGGCAGAACTCATATCAAGATGACAAAGCCGCTCGGCAGAAGCGACGATATGATGATTATCCGCGGCGTTAACGTTTTCCCGAGCCAGATTGAAACCGTTCTGCTCAAAGAGGGATATACACCCAACTATCAGATTGTTGTTGACCGTGTTAACAACACCGATACCTTTGACATTTATGTTGAATGCTCGCCCGAGCGTTTTTCGGACAAGGTTTCGGAAATGCAGGCAAGCGAAAGAAGCCTTGCTGTTGCAATGCGCGCTATGCTCGGCATAAACCCGAAAATTCATCTTGCGGCGCCAAAAACCATTGAGCGTTCCGAGGGCAAAGCAGTTCGTGTTATTGACAAGCGTAAGTTACATTAATAAGGAGGAAGCATTATGGCAATTACTCAATTATCTGCGTTTTTGGAAAATGTTCCCGGCACACTCTGTAAGGCGGTAGCTGCTATCACCGATGCAGGCGTTAATATCCGTGCTCTCAGCGTTGCCGATACCAAGGATTTCGGCATTTTAAGAGTTATCGTATCCGATACCGAAAAAACAAAAGAGGCGCTTAATAAGGCTACTCTCGTTCGCGAAACTCCCGTTATCGCGGTTAAGATGAACGACCAGGCGGGTGCGCTTAACAATATTCTTAAGATTCTCGGCGCTGCAGACATCAACGTTGAATACGTTTACGCTTTCACAGGCGCAATTCAGGGCAATGCTTACGTTGTACTCAGAGTTGACGACGTAGCTCACGCTGAGGAAACGCTTAACAGCAATAATATCCAGACTCTTAACGACGAGGATATCAACGAATATCTTAAATAAATCACAACAAAAAACAGGACACCCCAAGGGGCGCCCTTCATAAAGAAGGCGGCTGAGTTTAACTCAGCCGCCTTCTTGCACATTATTGTTTTAATTTATAAATCCACCGACAACATATAAAAGAGTTGCAATAACTGTAAATACAATTGATGGGGTTTTGAACTTATCATTAATTACAATACTATCTGCGCTAACAAGAGTAAAGTCATCTTTAGCTAAACAGTTTTTACAAACAGAGTATTGATTCTTTGTAACAGAACCGCAATTATTACATGTTTTGGGTAAATTTTTAATGGATTGTATTGTTGCTATCAAACATACTATTGCACCCCAAAAACCAAAGATAACAGAAATGACTATCCATCCCTTACTGCTCGTTTTTATGGTCCCTAAACTACCTATATATTTACCCTCATAACTATAGAACTTTCTTATTAGTAAAACGCTTATTACGGATAGCACTACAGAAATGCCTATAAAAACAAGCTTAATTATTTCTTTTTGAGAAAAATTACCACCAGAAAACAATATTTTAATAATTAAGTTAATCATAGAATACCTCAAGGTAGCAAAAATTAGTTTTTACTATTATATCATTTGTTGTTTTCACTGTCAACAAACGTCAAAGACTGTAGCGAGCATAGGATTTGTAAAGACAAAACCGGAAAAAGAAAAGGCTTCCCCTTGAGGGGAAGCTGTTGAGTGAAGCGAAACTGATGAGGTGGAAATAATCAATAACAATTAAAACTTACACCTCATCCGTCTTGCCTTCGGCAATCCACCTTCCCCTCAAGGGGAAGGCTAATTTTTATAAACTTCTTTATGACGGACACCCCAAGGGGCGTCCTGTTTTATATATTGAGTAGTTTTTTTGTGTTTTCGAAAAGGATTAAGCTTTGTTCTTCTTTTGGGATTAGCTCCTTAACCTTTTCAAGCGTTTTTTTCTGGTCGCTCCACGGGCTGTCCGTTCCGAAGAGAATTCTGTTTGCGCCGTGCTTTTTTACCATTCGTTTAAACTGCCCGTCGGAAAGCATTTTTGTTTTTTCCTCGGGTACGTTCATATAGTCGTACGGCTCGTATTTACCGAGGACGAAGGCGGTATCAAGATAAACATTTTCTCCGCAAAGGGTTGATTCAACGTCGTCCCAGCATTTCCAACCGCCCATATGGGCGAGAATGAACTTTTCGGGGGCAACCTCTCTCAGTACGGTACAGATATGCTCAACCGATGAGAAGTTATGCGGCATAATACCGATATCAAGTCCTGCGTGAATCATAACGGCGAGCCCGAGCTCGGAGGCTCTGTCAATAATATCAAGATAGGACTTACTGTCAAGGTCCGTTCCCGTATAAGCGGGGTGGAGCTTTATTCCCGTTATTCCCCTATCCTTAATCCTTGCGAGCTCAGCGCGGTAATTCTCATATTCGGGGTGCATTGCACCGAGGGAGAAAAGACCTTTTCCGCTGAAGCTTTCATTATATTCAATTGCTATATCATTAAGCTTTTCCACCTGCCGCGCGTTGGTGGCAACGGGAAGAAGAACCGAAACGTCAATTTCTGCATTTTTCATTGACTCCAATAGCCCTTCGGACGTACCGTCAGTGTACGCCCGCGATTCAGCCATTTTTTCCATTTTGGGAATTGCCTTTTGAGCTATTGCAGGGGGAAAAGAATGTGTGTGTACGTCAATTATCATTGTTTATCCTTCTATAGCCTCCGCTTCTTCACCGAGAGATTCCTTAGCGGTTACAATCTGCTTTCTGTTGTAGCAGGCAAAGGTATCCTCAACGAGCTTTGCGTCGGGCTTTTTCGTAAACAGACTTACTACGGGAACTATAACGATACCCGCAAGCATTGCGATAGAGCCGCAGTTAATCGGGGACTGCATAATTACGGGGAAATGCTCCCTGAAAACCATATTCGCTACCATAAGGCAGGAGCCGAAAATGAAGCAGACCCAGCAGGACGCCTTTGTTGTTTTCTTCCAGTAAAGGGAGAACATAAACGGAGCGAGGAACGCGCCTGCAAGAGCGCCCCACGAAATACCCATAAGCTGAGCGATAAAGTTAGTCTGGGTATTGTACTGGAAGAGTGCGATTACCGCTGATACCGCAATAAAGAATACAACGAGAATACGCATTGAAAGCACCTGCTTCTTTTCGCTCATATTCTTGATGATATTGTCCTTCAAAAAGTCAATCGTAAGAGTCGATGAAGAAGCAAGAACGAGCGAAGAGAGGGTTGACATTGACGCCGAGAGAACGAGGATTACAACAAGTCCTATTAAGAGAGGGGAAAGATCGCTGAGCATTGTAGGGATAATGCTGTCAAAGCCGTTTTTAAGCGTTCCGTCGGGGAGAACGTCAATCTTCTTAGAGAACAGTCTGCCAAAGCCGCCGAGGAAGTAGCAGCC
>DFGL01000084.1 GCA_002371215.1 Ruminococcaceae bacterium UBA3751
CATAATTAACTCCGTAGTTTGAATAATAGTAGAATTCTCCCGAGTCTTCATCATCCTGATAATAACCGCCCGTATTCTCGGTAAAAACTATTTCCTTGGCGGGTACAAACTCAATGCTTTCAACGGGGTTTTCAAGAACGGTATATTCAAGCTGATATTCACAGCCCATATACCTAACGGTAACATAATTAGTACCTAACTTCCAATGGTTTTTCCATTGATTAGCTTCAACATTTACCTCATTTTCTTCAATGGTTTTTGTTTTATCAGAATCGTTGATGAATAATGAATCTTCAAGCTCATCGGAATATTCAAGCGTATAAGTTTCGGTTGTATTATCCTTTAAATGAAGAACAAGCTTGTCGCCTGTAGAAGTTGAGGTATAGTTATAATCATAGTATTCCTCGCCCATATCGTCAGTTTCAAAGCGTCCGTCGGTATTCTCATAAACCGTTCTGGGACTTGCGGGAATATATTCAATAGATTCAATGTTGTTCTCTTTAACCGTTACGGGAACATTGTAGGTTTTGCCGGCATACTTAACAGTAAAATAATTGTCTTTGCCGACAGCCCAATGATTGGTATACTGCTCATCATCGTAACTTATATTATTTCTGTCAATATAATCGCTGCTGTCATCATCGTTAATATAGCAGGATTCGTCAAGTTCCTCTGAATAGCCGTACGTATAGGTTACGGATGTTCCGTTCTTATTAACAATAAGCTTATCGCCGTAATTACGGATACTGTAATAGTAACGGTAATAACTACCGATTACGTTATCGTCGTCATCATATTCATTCTCATACTCACCGTCGGAAGTCTCTTCAACTAACTCGTACGGATTATTGGGGATAAACTGAATACTCTCAACGGGGTTAGCCTTAATTGTAACGGGAACGGTGAACTCTCTACCGAAAATTCTTCCCGTAAATGAGTACTCTCCGCCTGCTACCCAATGCTGCTCCCACTGATTATGAGTTGTTCTGATTTCGTTAAACTCGAAGTAATCGTTTTCATCAGCGTCATTATAATATGAATAACCGTTTATATTCTCTTTGTAACTGTAAGTATAAACAGCATCGGGAGTGCCGTCGCTATAGCTTACATATATTTTATTTCCGATTTCATTGAGTTCGGGAAGATCAAAACGGTAATATGACCCTATATATTCGTCGTTTTCATCGTAATCTTCGTCATAATACCCATCTGAAATCGCCTCAGTTAAAACATAAGGTTTTACGGGAACAAAGCGCACGGAGGAAACGTCATTTTCAATAATACTAACGGGTACGTTACAGCGTACGCCCATATATTCAACCGTAAAGCTGTTATCATTTCCGAGCGACCAGTGTTTATTATACTGATTACCGTAATAATTAAGGTGTGAATGAATTATATCTGTACTGTCGTTTGAATTTACAAAATAGTAATCGTCTTCGCTTTCAACATAAGAATAAACGTATTCATCAGCCTTGTCAGTGTCTTTATAATGCACGATAAGCTTGTTGCCGACTTCATAAATGCCGTTATATTCGTAGTAAAAATAAGAACCTGTTATATTATCTTCATCATCGTAAATATCCTGATTGTAACCGTCAACGCCCTCTTTTAAAACGTAAGGCTTTGCAGGGATAAATTCAATGCTGTTAACCCTGTTTTCAACTATTGTAACGGGGACGTTGCAGGAAACGCCCATATAACTTACGGTAAAGTAGTTAGTACCTAATTTCCACTCGTTGCCAACTCCCTGATGACTGCTTGTTGATACACTGCTTCCGGATAACGTATCACTGCTGTCATTATCATTAATAAAGCAGTATCTCTCCTCATTCTCACAAAAACCGTAAGTAAAAGTCTGTGCGTCTTTATCCGAATAATAAACAGTCAGCTTGTTGCCCGAACCGTAAATGCTCGGTAAATTATAAACACTGTACTTATTCCCGTTCTCATCTTCATCAGTGTATGAATCAACGCCCTCGGTAAGAGTATATGCGTTTGCGGGGGTAAACGAAATAAGGGTAACGGTTGATTTTACAATGCTGAATTTATACGAGGCTTTATCAAGTTCAAAGCTGCTGCATTTTATAATGTACCTTGTTCCGGCTTCCAGCGCAAAAGCAATTTTGAAGTTAGAGCCTTCGCCTCCGTCGTCATTTTTGTAAAGATAGTCATCTTCACCATCAACATACAGATAGCCGTAAGGGTCGCCGTCGTTTTCAAAAGACTCAATGATATAAGTGCCTGATTCCTCAGGAGTAAAGTAATACGAAATAACGTCACCTTGTTTTAAGCTGACGCTGTATTCCGTATTAAGCTCGGCAGTACTTATTTGTGCGTCCTCAGCGAAAGCGTTAAAGCTTACGCAGAACACAGAAGATACTGCCATAACAAGAGCAATAAACAATGCTGTTATTTTTTTCATAAATATCTTCTCCTTTATTAGTATAATTATATAATAAATTATTTTATCGTCTTTTGCAATCTGTAATAATAAATAATTATTTACATTTTTATTACAATTTTCATTGAATAATGCGCTTAACTGTGATAAAATCATAAAAAAACAAGGAGGAAACGATATGAACATATGGCATGATATATCACCGAAAAGGATTAAAAAGGATAAGTTTTACGCTGTAATTGAAATTTCAAAAGGCGGAAAGAATAAGTACGAGCTTGATAAGGAAACGGGTATGCTCAAGCTTGACAGAGTTCTTTTTACCTCCACCCACTACCCAGCTAACTACGGTTTTATCCCGCGTACGTACGCCGACGACAAGGACCCGCTTGACGTTCTCGTTCTCTGCAGCGAGATTATAAGACCGATGACGATAGTTGAATGCGTACCCATCGGAGTTCTTATTATGGAGGACGGAGGCGCAAAGGACGAAAAGATTATCGCCGTTCCCGTTAACGACCCGAACTACAGCTTTTACAGCGATATTGACCAGCTCCCGCCGCACCGCTTTGAAGAGATTAAGCATTTCTTTGAGGTTTACAAGAGCCTTGAGCACGATAAGAACACGAGCGTAACCGAGGTTAAGCCGAGAGCGGTTGCAGAGGAAATTATTCAGAATTGTATTGACAGCTATATTACGAATTTTCAGATGTAGTTTAAACAGAATTCGGAATTCGGAGTTCGGAATTAGTGGGCGGGACACCCGCACCCGATTATAACGGGGCGCCGAGTCGTCGCCCCCTACGAACAATAATTCTTAACCCTAAATCCTTAATTCTTCATTCTTAATTCTTCATTAAAAAAAGGCAGGTCAACCTGCCTTTTTATTATTTATTCAGTTGTCGGTGTTTCGTCAGAGGTTTCATCTTCGGTTTCTGCGGTTTCCACAGCGGTTTCAATAACCGTTGAGCTTTCGGCGTCAGCGTTTTCGCTGATAACTTCAGGAGCCTCGGAAGCTTCGGAGGTTTCCTCCTCTTTCGGCTCTTCTATATAGCCGTTTTCCATAAGAGAAGCGAATTCCTCGCCCGAAAGTTTTTCCTTTTCAAGCAGAGTATTAGCAACGAGCTCAAGCTTATCAATATGCTCTCTCAGAATCTTTTCCGTTGCCGCATACGCTTCGCGCATTAAGCGTTCAACCTCTTTATCGATACGCATTCCCGTATCGTCCGAGTAGTTATTAACCTGACCGTAATCCTTACCGAGGAATACCTGGTTATTGCCCTCGTCGTAAACAACGGGACCGAGAGCCTCCGTCATACCGTACTTTTTAACCATACCGCGGCAGATTTCGCTCGCGCGCTGAAGGTCGTTTGAAGCGCCCGTTGATATATCGCCGAGCGCAACAGCCTCAGCAACGCGTCCGCCGAAGAGGGAGAGAAGCTCGTTGAGCATATCCTGCTTGGATTCAAAGCTCTCCTCGTCGGGTGTAAACCACGTATAGCCGCCTGCACCGAGACCTCTCGGAATAATTGAGATTTCCTTAACCCTGTAGTAATCCTTGATAAAGTACGAGGTAACTGCGTGGCCCGCTTCGTGGAAGGCGGTAAGGCGCTTTGCCTTATCGGTATACTTATGGGATTTCTTTTCAGTACCCATTTCTACCCTTGAAGCAGCGTCAACGATATCCTGTGCGGTTACAGCCTTGCGCTTATTTCTTACGGCGATAATAGCCGCCTCGTTCATAAGGTTTTCAAGGTCTGCGCCCGTAAAGCCGATTGTGTTTTTAGCAACCTCGTTAAGGTCAACGTCGGGAGCGAGGGGCTTGCCTCTTGAATGAATTTTAAGAATGTCCTCCCTGCCCTGAAGGTCGGGGCGGTTAACCGTAATCTGACGGTCAAATCTTCCCGGTCTTAAGAGCGCCGGGTCAAGAACGTCGGGACGGTTTGTAGCCGCAATAACTATAACGCCCGTATTCGTTCCGAAGCCATCCATTTCTACAAGAAGCTGGTTAAGAGTCTGCTCGCGCTCGTCGTTGGTATTGCCGAGTCCCGTGCCTCTGTGCCTGCCGACAGCGTCAATCTCATCAATAAATACTATCGCGGGAGCCTGCTTTTTAGCCTGTTCAAAGAGGTCTCTTACTCTTGAAGCGCCGACTCCGACGTACATCTCAACAAAGTCAGAGCCCGAAATCGAGAGGAACGGAGCGTCCGCTTCGCCCGCTACAGCCCTTGCGAGAAGGGTTTTACCCGTACCCGGAGGGCCTACAAGAAGAACGCCCTTGGGAATTCTTGCGCCGAGCTCGGTATACTTCTCGGGCTGTTTCAAAAAGTCTACAAGCTCTGTAAGCTCATCCTTTTCCTCATCGCAGCCCGCGACGTCGTCAAAGGTCTTCTTTTCCTCATCCTTGCCCGACTTGGTTTTAATCTTGCCGAAGCCGAGCGCCCTGTTGTTTTCGCTTCCGATGGTATTACCCATCTTGCGAATCATCCATAAGCTGAAGAAGCCTATTATCACGACGAGAAGTATCGTAGGCATCAGACTCATCAGCACTGAGCCGCCCGAGCCTTTTTTGTAGTTATAAACAATCTGCTTATCGGGGTTAGCGGCGTTATACTTATTAACGCTTTCGCTTATATCGTCAATAAAATAGGTAACGCTCGGTACGGAATAAGTGTGGAGCGGAGTTTTATCGTCATCCTTAAACAGCTTGTACTTTAACGCGCCGCTTGAAAGGTCAATTTCAAACTCGCTTACCTGATTGGTACGGAAAAGGTTTACAACCTGTGAATACTTAACCGTCGTAGTTTTATTCTGACCGGACATTAAAAGCACTCCGGCAATAAGAAGAATAGGAATAAGTATATAGATTATACTGCTTTTCCAGTTACCTGATAAATTTTTTCTCATTAATCATTGTCCTCCAAAGAGATTTTCATAAGCAAAACCCTTTCGGTTTTACTATCGGGCTCAACCCTTTCGGAAAGCGCCCGTTTGTATACGCCGATAACGCCTTCATCATCGCAGATAACGGGGATTAAATCGCGCTCATCAGCGGGGATTTTAAGCTCGTTCATAAGCTTTTTAAGCGACTTTGTAACGCCTCTGCCCGAAAGCCTTATCTCATCGCCCTCAGCCCTTTGGCGCACGGTAATTTCACCGCTTATTTTATCACAGCAGCAGAAAAATGCAAATTCTTTTTTCAGCCGCTCTGAGTTTTCGTTAAAATAGTCAATATCAACCGTTTTCGTTTCAGCCTTGAAGTGAGGCTGAGTTTTTTTATTATCTTCTATACGCTTAAAGGTGAGGTACCCGCCGTCGGATACGGCAAAAAGACTTCCTTTAAGCTGTTCCCTTCCGTTTTTGAAAAGAAGCGAATACGCGGCGCTGAGACGGTTTTCATCAAGCGTTGCTCCGTTTCTCTTTGCCTCTCGGTATATTACCCTTTTAGCAACGGCGGGATGCTCGTTTTTCAATTCGCTCACGCTTAACTCAGCGGAGTATTTTGAGGCGCATTTTTCAATAAAGTCCTCATCCTCCGCGGCGCTTGCAATATATCTTGCAACGGCGCTCTCGAACGCGGGGTTAAGCCGTCTGAATTCAGGCATCAGAATATGGCGGATATAATTTCTCGTGTATTTTATATCGCCGTTTGTTTCATCGTTAACGAAGGGTACGCCGTATTCATTGCAAAGGCGTCTTATCTCCTCTCCCGTAAGCTCAATAAACGGGCGGATTATATTCTCCCTTACGGGCGGAATTGAGCATATTCCTTTATTTGAAGTGCCTCTTGCAAGGCGGAAAAGCATAGTTTCCGCGTTATCCGAAAGATTGTGCGCAGTCGCTATTTTATCAGCGCAAAGCGTGTTGAAAAACTCATAGCGCTTTTTACGCGAATACTCCTCAACGCCTTCACCCGCCTTTTTAGCTTCAGCGGGGGCGTTAATTGAAATACCGTAAAACTCAATACCCTTCTCTTTGCAGTAATCCTTTACAAAGGCGGTATCGCTTACGGAAGCTTCGCCCCGAATACCGTGCTCAACGTTTGCGGCGATTACCTTAACACCGTATTTTTTTCTGTTTTCAAAAAGGTAAGAGAGAAGCAGCATTGAATCCGCTCCGCCCGAAACGCCTACGGCAACTGTATCGCCTTCGCTGAGCATACCGTATTTTTTAATAACTCTTTCAGCGGAATTAATCTCCATAGCTTCCACCGTAACCGTTCTCCCCGTCAAATTCAACCGCTCTGAAGCGCGTAAACTGGCTGTCAAAGACAAGCGGAACCGTTCCCGTTTCGCCGTGGCGGTTTTTGGCAATGATAAGCTCGGTTTTATTATTATCAATTTCCTCGCGCTCCGCGTCGTCAAGCTCGTTTTCGTAATACTTTTCTCTGTACAGGAAAAGCACGATATCAGCGTCCTGCTCGATTGAGCCCGATTCTCTTAAGTCGGAAAGCTGCGGACGGTGGGACTTGCCCCTGCCCTCAGTTCCTCTCGAAAGCTGGGCGCAGCAAACTACGGGGATATTGAGGTCCTTAGCCATAATTTTAAGCTGCTTGGTAATCTTAGTTACCTCCTGAACTCTGTTTTCAGTCCTTTCAGACGACTGAATGAGCCCGAGATAGTCAATAATTACGCAGTCAACGTCTCTTTCCTGACGGACGAGGGACTTCATTTCAGGCACGGTAATGGACGAGCTGTCAACAAAATACAGCTCAATATCCATAAGCATCTGAGCGGCAAGACCTATTCTCTCCCACTCGTCAGTGCTCATATCCCCCGTTCTGAATTTCTGGCTCTCAACGCCCGACTGAGAAGCAAGAAGCCTTTCGGCAAGCTGCTCGTTAGTCATTTCCAGCGAGAAGAAAACGACCTTTTTCTTAGCCGATAAGGTAAGGTTATGAGCAAGGTTCAGCGCAAAGCTCGTTTTACCCATAGCGGGACGCGCGCCGATAAGGATTAAATCCGAACGGTTAAGCCCCGTAAGGTATTTATCAAGAAGCCCGAAGCCCGTCGGGAAGCCGAGATACTGCTCTCTGTTCTCGCCCGTAAGCTGTCTGAGCTTTTCGTATACCTTATTGGATATAATTGAGCTGAGCCTTTCCGCTCCGCTCTTTCTTGAGCCTGAGCGCATATCGTAGAGCTTCTGCTCCGTCGCCTCAAGAATAAGCTTGGCGTCAGCGCCGGGGGCGGAAGCGTTGTCAATAACGTCCTGAGAAAGAGTAATCAGCTCGCGCAGATAATACTGGTCCCTTACGATATTGACGTACTGGTCAATATTAGCCGTTGAGGGAACGCTCTGCGCAAGGCGGAGTATGTACTCCCTTACGCTCATCTGGCCCGAATAATCGCTTTTTTCAAGATTATCCGCAAGGGTTATAACGTCAATCCCCGTTCCTTCAATCGCGTCAAGAGCGAGCATTGAAGCAAAAATCTGCTGATGCTCTGGCAAAAAGAAGCTCTTTTCATTGAGCTTTGCCGACGCGTTTGAAAGACAGGTGGAATCTAAAATTATACTGCCGAGAACACTTTGTTCCGCCTCAAGATTGTACGGCATAAATGTATTATTTTCAGGCATAATTCTTCCTTTTCATCATCACTCGGTTACGCTGACAAAAATCTTTGCCGTAACGCCTGTATAAATCTTAATTTCAGCCTCAACCGTTCCGAACGCCTTAATATCGTTCATAACGATTTTGCGCTTGTCAATTTCCTCGCCGAAATCCTTCTTTATTTTTTCGGCTACGTCCTTTGAGGTTACTGAGCCGAAAAGCTTTCCGTTAGCCCCTGCTTTTGCAGTCAGCTTAACGGTTTTGCCCTCAAGCCTTTCCTTAACGGCGTTTGCAGCCTTAAGTTCCTCTGCTTTATGGAATTTTTCAGCCTTTTCCCTGTTTTTGAATTCGTTCATTGCTTTTGCGTCAGCCTCAACGGCAAGTCCCTTCGGCAAAAGGAAGTTTCTTGCATAGCCGTCGCTCGCATTTACAAGCTCGCCCGCTTTACCGAGCGATTTAACGTCTGCTTTTAATATAACTTTCATTCTTCAGTCCTCCTTGTATTTCCGAATCGCCTGTGCGCCTATATCTCCATAAAAATCGGGAGTATCATAGGTTTACGCTTCGTTCTTTCCGAAACGTAGCGCGTTACCTCGTCGCGCATTGCGCTTTTAACGGTGTTCCAGTCGCGGTAGCGTCTGTCGTACTGCTCTTCAATTACCCTTTCGGCAATATCGCGGATAGCGTTAATCAGCTCCTCGTTTTCCCTGACGAATACGAAGCCGCGGGAAACTATATCGGGCCCCGAGGCAATATAACCCGAAGCCGAGTCAATAGTTGCGGCAATTACAATAATTCCGTCCTGTGAGAGATGCTTTCTGTCGTTGAGAACGACGTTGCCTACGTCGCCTACGCCGTAGCCGTCAACGTACGTTTCGCCCGAGGGAATGTCGTCAAGCTGTTTTATTCCGTCCTCTGAAAGCGAAATGCAGTTACCTATTTCTCCGATAAAGATATTCTCAGCGTTCATACCCATTGATTCGGCAAGGGAAGCGTGTTTTACAAGGTGCTTCTGCTCGCCGTGAACGGGAATAAAATACTTCGGCTTGACTATACCGAGCATAAGCTTTAAATCCTGCTGGCAGGCGTGTCCCGAAACGTGAACGTCGTACATATTTTCATATATAACCTCAACGCCGCGCTTCATAAGAGCGTTAACGACGTTGCTCACCATCTTCTCATTGCCGGGAATCGGCGTTGCGGAGATAATAACGTAATCGTTGCCCGTTAAGGAAACCTTTCTGTGCTCGCCCATAGCAATTTTTGTTAGAGCGGACATAGGCTCGCCCTGAGAGCCCGTTGTTATAATAAGAATTTTATCGTCCGCATAATCGCGGATACGCTCAACGGGGATAAGAATACCCTCGGGAACGTTGAGATAGCCGAGCTCTGCGCCGACTGTAACGAGATTTTCAAGGCTTCTTCCGACAACGGCAACCTTTCTTTTTCTCGCATAGGCAACGTCCATAATCTGCTGAACGCGGTGGATATTGGAAGCAAAGGTTGCAACGATTATCCTCTTATTTTTTGCCTTGCGGAACAGGGTTTCAAAGCTTTCGCCTACGCTGCTCTCGCTCATCGTGCTGCCGGGACGCTCTGCGTTCGTGCTGTCGCTCATAAGGGCGAGAACTCCCCTTTTGCCGTATTCGGCAAAGCGAGTTAAATCAATCATATCGCCGTCTACGGGGGTTGTATCAATCTTAAAGTCGCCCGTATGGATTATAACGCCCGCGGGGCATTTTATAGCAAGCCCTACTGCGTCCGGTATTGAATGGTTAACGTGGATAAGCTCAATATTGAAATGACCGAGAGTTATATTATCCCTCGGGTTAATCTCAACAAGCTTAACCTTACCGAGAAGTCCGTGCTCCTCAAGCTTTCCCTTAATAAGCCCTATGGTGAGCTTGGTTGCATAAACGGGAATGTTTATCTTTTTAAGAAGGTACGCTAGCCCTCCTATATGGTCCTCGTGACCGTGAGTAATAATTATACCCTTTATTCTTTCCTCGTTATTAAGAATATGAGTAAAATCGGGGATAACGATGTCTACGCCCAGAAGCTCCGCAGACGGGAACGCAAGACCGCAGTCAACTATAAACATATCGCTTTTATACTCAAAAAGCGTCATATTCTTTCCGATTTCATTCATACCGCCGAGAAAAGAAACCTTAACCCTCTCGCTCTCCATCGGGGGGACAGCGCCAGATTTCTTTGATGCCTTACGGTAGGTATAATAGCGCCTTTTAGAATTCCGTTTTCTGTAATCAGCGCCGTTTTGCGGCATCCTGTTTTGTTTTGCCATTAATTAAATTTTCCTCCTTTTTTATTTTTCATAACGAAAACAGTTAATATATATAATAGAATATCTTTAAGACAAAGTCAATATTGATTATTATTTTATTTAATGCTATGATAGTTTTAAGGTGATAAATATTATGAAAAAGATTGAAATATATACTGACGGCGCGTGCAGCGGAAACCCCGGAGCGGGCGGCTGGGGCGCGGTACTCGTTTACGGAAAGCGGGAAAAAGAGCTTTGCGGCGGCGAAAAGGAAACGACGAATAACAGAATGGAGCTTACCGCCGTTATTGAGGCGCTTTCAGCGCTTAAAGAGCCCTGTGAGGTTACTCTCACTACGGACAGCAAATACGTATGCGACGCTATTAATCAGGGCTGGCTTCAGTCATGGATAATGAAAGGCTGGCGCAAGGCGGATAAAAAGCCCGTTTTAAATGTTGACCTCTGGGAAAGACTGCTCCCCCTTCTTGATAAGCATACGGTATTTTTCGTTTGGGTAAAAGGTCACGCGGGCCACAGCTACAACGAGCGCTGCGACGAGCTCGCGGTGAATTTTTATAAAAATAATTTTAAGGAGTAATGTTTATGAAAAAGATTTTATCATTAATTCTGAGCGCGGTAATGCTGTTTACTGTGCTGTCAGGCGTAACTTCCGCATCCGCAAAGGACAGTGCGGGCGACCTTCAGTACAGGCAATTTAATTCTCAACACGCAGACTTTAACTATAAGGGTAAAACCTTTGTTAAAACTACTTATAATACAGATACGCAAAAGAGCACCGTCATTATTTCCGCCTCACCAAACAAGAGCGGAAAAAAGATTAAGGCAAAGGGCTACGTAGGCAATACCGCTATTGACAGAAACTACGTTTACTACATTGATTACGGCGCTTCGGCTTTAATGCGCGTTAAGAAAAACGGCAAGGGCAAAAAGGCGGTAATAAAGTGCGCAGGGCTCGGAATAAATACTGAAATTGATTTTATTATTGACGGAAAATACCTGATTTATAACAAAACCACCCACGATGAAGGCTATGTAACCGTAACATCCTCCGCGCTCTATGTTTGCAAGACGAACGGTAAGGGCAAAAAAAAGATTGCGTCGGGTGTTGAGCCTAATTTCTTCACCTACAAGGGCAACCTTTATTATCTTAAAAACAACCGCCTTGTCAAATACAATCTCAAGAAGAAAAAGTCAAAGAAGATAAAGGTTAACAAGAGCCTGAATAACGCCGAAGCTATTATGATGGTTGACAAAAAATTCTATATTGCTTACGGACTTGAATCACCTGAAAGCACCGGCAAAGCCCAAATAAGCTACGGTTATATTGACGTTAAAACCGGGAAATACACTAACAAAGGAACATACAGCGACTACCTTGACCCCGTACACGAAGCTTTTATTTACAATGATTCTCTCTACCTTTCTGTAGGAACAGGCGGTGGAAACGCTATATGTAAAGCTAAAAACGGCACATTTGATTTTGACAGCTATGATTCACTCTATGATAACTATAAATATTCAGTATATGATGGAGCCGGAGGTATCGGCTACTATAATGGCAAAGCGATTTGTAAGCTGATTAATTTTATGAAATCCGGAGTATTCAAATATTCTTACATCAAAAAATAATCAGGATTTTTTAATTAGGAATTCGGAAAGCGTAATTATCGGACGAGCAATGCTCGTCCCTACGGTTGGTTTATTGCAATGGATTTCGTATCCTAAACCCTAAATCCTAAATCCTTAATCCTTATCTGATTCAGGCTCGTCTCCGAAGAGCTGTTCCATATAATTATCGTTTAAAGCAGACCTTTTTTTGATTTCCTCAATGTCAAAGGAAGGTCCGCTTTTTAATCTCTGATAAGAATTTTTATTCTTCTTTCGGCGGTAATTGTTAAAATTGTTTTTATTGTTATATTTGTTATTATTGTTAATTGGTGTTATCCGTTTGTTCCCGGTATGATAGTCGTTTGTCGGCGGTACGTTATCGCTTTGTTGCTCGAGCATATAAACATCCTGATAAAGCGAGTAATTGCAGAGGGTTACGCGTGTAAATCTGTTTGTTGAATTTACAGTTATTTCTCCGCTGCTCTGCAGTTTTTTCAGGGCTGTTCTGACCTGCATTACGCTCAGTCCCGTCTCCTCGGCAAGATGCTGATAGCTTGTTACAAACTCGCCGCGTTTTATCTCCATTCCCTCAAATCGGGCGTCCTTATAGTTAGCCCTGAGCATACAGTGAAAGAACAGGCTTTTTACTACCGGATTTTTGTACCATTCCCACTCAGTTAAACTGCGCGGTAAACATATCCAGCCGTTGTTCATATTAACAACCCCCTTCACTAATACCCTTGTTAAGGGGGTTTTTATTCACGATTTATGCATAATTGGACCGTAAAAAATGCAAAAAAATATTTTTTGGGGGAAATATGCATAGTTTTACGAATAACCCTGCAGATTGGTAGGAAATAACAATTAATTCGGAATTCGGAAAGCGGAATTCGGAATTGATGGCGGGACACCCGCACCCGATTATAGCGGGTCGTCGGGGACGCCGACCCCTACAATCCTTAATTTTGAAAGGGAGAGCCAAGGGGCGCCCATCATAAAGAATGTTAGCTCTAAAATCGCCTCTTTTTCGCTATAATTGCGTTAAAAA
>DFGL01000047.1 GCA_002371215.1 Ruminococcaceae bacterium UBA3751
CAGTCAATGATGATTTCAGACTGTATTGACTATGAGGAGTACCATAACGGCTTCCGTCCCGACGGTATATTCTTCTCGGGTCAGAGCTTTATTACAAAGCTTTCAGCGGGTATTTCCTCAATCATTTCGGCTTATGTTTATAACGCCGTAGGATATACAGGAAAGAATATTGACGATATGAATAAGATGCTCGCAACGGGCGCAAAGCATTTTGCTTCGGACTACCAAAGCTATTCTGAGTCAATGTGGTTCCTGCTTACAGTTCCGGCGGCAATCGGTATGATTATTGCTGTTATCCCGACTATTAAGTATGAGATTTCAAAGCATGAACACGACAAGATACTTGCCGAGCTTATTGAACGCCACGACGCTGAAAAAGCAAACAGCGAAATATCTGAATAAACAATAAAAATAAACGGATGGCTGAAAAGCCATCCGTTATTTTTTTATAATACTTTTGAAAGGAAGTCAATAAGGCGCGGATTTTTCGGATTGTCAAAGAATTCCTTGGGCGTGTTTTCCTCAAGAATCTGCCCGTCAGCCATAAATACAACCCTTGAGCCTACCTCTTTTGCAAAGCCCATTTCGTGGGTAACGACAACCATTGTCATTCCGTCGTTTGCAAGGTCCTTCATAACCTGCAGTACCTCGCCTACCATCTCCGGGTCAAGCGCTGAGGTGGGTTCGTCAAAGAGCATTACCTCGGGCTCCATACAAAGCGCGCGGACTATTGCAACCCTCTGCTTCTGTCCGCCCGAAAGCTGGCTCGGATAAGCGTCGGCTCTGTCGTCAAGCCCAACCTTTTTGAGCAGCTCCATTGCCTTAGCCTCCGCCTCTTCCTTGCTTTTTTTAAGCAGTTTTATCGGCGCAATGGTAAGGTTTTTGAGTACCGTCATATTCGGGAAGAGATTAAAATGCTGGAAAACCATTCCCATTTTCTGACGGTGAAGGTTGATGTTTACCTTCTTATCGGTAATATCCGTGCCCTCAAAAATAATCTTTCCGCTTGTAGGTATTTCAAGCAGGTTGAGCGAGCGCAGGAAGGTGGATTTTCCGGAGCCCGACGGGCCTACTATAACTACAACCTCGCCCCTGTCAATCTCGGTGGTAATGCCGTTTAAAGCCTTTACCTCTCCGCCTATGTAGTGCTTTTGAAGGTTTTGAACTTCTATTATCTTATCTGTCACTCTTTCTCAGCCTCCTTTCAAGCTTGCTTACAAGCGAGGTAAGAATCATAACCGTTATAAGATATACTCCCGCAACGGTGAAAAGCGGAATAAAGTACATAAAGGTTCTTCCCGCAACGATATTTCCCGCCTTTGTTAAATCCATAACGCCAACGTAGCCTGCAACCGAGGTCTCCTTTAAAAGCGCAATGAATTCGTTTAAAAGGGTGGGGAGTACCGCTTTGAACATCTGCGGAATAACTATAGATTTCATAGTCTGAAAATAATTGAAGCCAAGGCTTCGTCCCGCTTCAAACTGTCCGTTATCAATGGACATAATTCCCGCGCGGAATATCTCCGCAACGTAGGCGCCGGAGTTTATTCCGAACGCAAATATACCAACGAGAACGCCGTTATCCGTAGAGACGAAAATAACAAAGTACGCTATCATAAGCTGAACGACAACGGGAGTTCCGCGGATAACGGTAAGATATATTTTACATATGGTGTTGAAAAAAGCGAGAATAAAGTAACCTATGCCGCCCCTGAGCTTCATTGATTCCTTATTCTTGTCGTATGAGGTCCTTACGGCAGCAATAATAACGCCGATTATTACGCCTACAAGAAGCGCACCGGCAGTGATTTTAAGAGTGTTGAGGAAGCCCTCAACAAGCTTCATATATCTGTTATCGTCAAGAAAAATGAATTTAAAATCATCAATGATTGAAAGCTTAATTAATTCCATTTGTATCCCTTTACAGCGAAAAATTAGGGCGGAGCTACCGCCCTAATAATTCTGATAGTATATTTTTATGCCTTAATGTACTTGCTTACGATTTTTTCAACAGTACCGTCAGCAATGAGCTCTTTAAGAGCGCCGTTAACCTTTTCCTGAAGCTCAGTATCGTTCTTATTGAAGCAGATTGCATAGTTCTCTTCAACGTAAGCTGTATCAAGAATCTTGAGTCCCTTGTTAGCTTCAACGTAGCTCTTAGCGGGCTCGTTATCAATGATTACGCAGTCAACCTTGCCGGAAACAAGTGCCTGAACTGCAACAGCGCCGTTATCAAACTTTGTAACGTTCTCTTCGCCGTAATCGTCAGAAGCGTAAATATCGCCTGTTGTTGAGGTCTGAACGCCGATTTTCTTACCCTTAACGTCGTCAACGCTCTTGATATCCGAATCCTCTTTAACTATAACAACCTGAACGCCCTTAGCGTAGCTGTCTGAGAAGTTAACTGACTTAAGACGCTCGTCTGTTACGGTCATACCTGCCATACCCATATCGTACTTGCCTGCCTGAACGCCGGGGATGATTGAATCAAACGCAACGTCCTCAATCTTAAGCTCCATACCGAGTTTATCAGCGATAGCCTGAGCAATTTCAGCGTCAATACCAACGATTGCGTCGCCCTCGTGGAATTCGTACGGCGGGAATTCAGCGTTTGTTGCCATAACGAGAGTTTCCTTACTCTCTGCACCGCTTGCCTGAGTTGCATTCTCATCAGTTGAGGTTTTTGCGGAGCAAGCAACGAAAACGCCTGCAATGATTGCTATAACAGCAAGAATAGCTATTAATTTCTTTGAATTTTTCATAAAAATTTCCTCCTTATTCATTTATAACGAATTTTTATACATAATTTTTGTATGAACATACAATATCACATCTTATATATAATTGTCAATACTATTTTTAAAATTATCACAAAATTCATAATTATACATTTGTAAAAGGGTTGAATTTGTGCAATTTAACAATTTACCAAATTAACGCTTTACTTTGCTAAAGAAATAAAGTATAATGAATTCATCCAAAAAATTAAAAAGAGAGGATTATGAAAATGAAAAACATTAAAAAGATTTTAGCAGTTCTTCTTGCCGTTGCTATTATCGGCGCAGTTTTTGTTGCCTGCTCAAAGGGCGGAGAGTCAGCTGATACTACGGCTGCAAACGGAGAAACCGCTGCTGCAAGCGATTCAGACCTTGGAAAGATTACGGGTGCGGGTAAAATTGTTGTCGGTATCACAGATTATGAGCCTATGGATTATAAGGCTGATGACGGCAGCTGGACCGGTTTTGACGCAGAGCTTGCAACAATGGTAGCCGAAAAGCTCGGAGTGAAGGTTGAATTTGTTGAAATCAACTGGGATAACAAGTTCATCGAGCTTGAGAGCGGAACGATTGACTGTATCTGGAACGGAATGACCGTTGATGATCAGGTAAAGGCTAATTGCGACGTTTCAACGTCTTATGCAACCAACTCTCAGGTTGTTGTAATGAGCAAGGAAAGCCTTGATAAGTACCCCGACGCTGAGTCAATGAAGGACCTTACAATTGCTGTTGAAAAGGGTTCAGCAGGTGAAAAGGAAGCTCTGAAGATTACTTCAAACGTTGTTTCTCTTTCCGCTCAGTCAGACGCTATCAAGGACGTTAAGGGCAAGGCTTCAGACGCTTGTATTATCGACTCTACAATGGCTAATTCACTTACTGCTGACGGCAAGGATTTTGCTGATCTCGGCTATAAGGTAGCGCTTACAACGGAGGAATACGGTGCAGGTTTCCGCAAGGGCTCAGACCTCGTTGAGAAGGTTAATGAAATTCTTGCAGGATTTAAGGCAGACGGAACTCTTCAGAAGCTTTCGGATAAGTATGGCGTAAATCTCGCAGAATAATGTCTGTCACATATTAAAAACAGATTACGGGCGGGACAGTGTGTCCGCCCGTATGTATTGTAAAAATTATAAAGGTTTATTAATTTATGGGAACTTCGTTATATGATGTAACGCTTGAACTGCTTAAAGCGTTTTGGGTTAATTTTAAGCTTTTCGGTATAACTCTTGCCGCAGCGCTTCCGCTGGGGTTGATACTGAGCTTCGGCTCAATGTCAAAGTTTAAGCCGCTTAAATATCTTGTTAAGGTCATAGTTTGGATAATAAGGGGAACGCCTCTTATGCTTCAGATTATAGTCGTTTTTTACGGTCCGGGTCTTATGTTCGGTATGACCGTTTCAAATATCTACCGTTTTAAAGCGGCGTGTATTGCTTTTATAATCAACTATGCCTGCTATTTTTCAGAGATATACCGCGGCGGAATAGAGAGCGTTCCAAAAGGTCAGCAGGAGGCGGGTCTTGTGCTCGGTATGTCAAAAGGGCAGATATTCTTTAAGGTTACGCTCCTTCAGGTAATAAAGCGCATAGTGCCGCCTATGAGTAATGAAATAATTACGCTTGTTAAGGATACCTCGCTTGCAAGAACTATTGCAATCGTTGAGCTTATCCGCGCAGGTGAAAACTATATTACCGCAAAGGGATTGCTTTGGCCGTTATTCTATACCGGCGCCTTCTATCTTGTTTTCTGCGGCATACTCACTATTCTTTTCGGCAGAATTGAAAAGAAAATGAGTTACTTTGAATAGGAGGTAAGCTTATGGCATTATTAGAAGTAAACGGTATTCGTAAAAGCTTCGGCAAACACGAGGTGTTAAAAGGAATAGATTTTTCCCTTGAAAAAGGGGAGGTGCTTTCAATAATCGGCTCATCGGGGTCGGGTAAAACCACTCTTTTGCGCTGTATTAACTTCCTTGAGTTTGCGGATTCGGGAACAATAACGGTAGACGGTGAACTAATCTATAACGGCGAGACCGATAAAAAGCTTAAGGAAAAGGAGCTCAGAAGCAAAAGGCTTCATTTCGGGCTTGTTTTTCAGGATTTCAATCTGTTTTCGCAGTACAGTGTTTTGCAGAATTTAATGCTCGCGCCGTCGCTTGCGAAAATGGATACAAAGGAAAACCTTGAAAAGCGCGCAAGGGAGATAATCGCAAGGGTAAATCTTACCGAAAAAACGGATTTTTATCCCTGCCAGCTTTCCGGCGGTCAGAAGCAGCGTGTTGCAATAGCGAGAGCGCTTATGATGGGTCCCGATATTCTCTGCTTTGACGAGCCCACCTCCGCCCTTGACCCCGAGCTTACGGGAGAGGTGCTTAAGGTAATAAAATCCCTTAAGGATACGGGCAGTACGATGGTAGTTGTAACCCACGAAATGGAGTTCGCAAAAAACGTTTCAGACAAGATAATTTTTATGGCTGACGGAGTTGTTGAGGAGGCGGGAACGCCCGAAGAAGTATTCGAAAATCCGAAGAGCGAAAAAACAAAATCTTTTTTGGCAAATTCTCTTGAAAAGTATTAAATATTATGTATAATAAGGTTGCATATAGTTTATATGTAGCCTTATTTTTTTGGAGATATCTCTATGCATTACAAGTATTATTTCAAGTATTCAGTTAACGGAACAACAAAGATTGCCAACAAGCCGAATGAGGATTTCACCTTTGAAATGACTGAGTATATCAACTCCCTCAAGGTTGTGTTAAATCCTATTAAGCCTGTTAAAATTCTTGAGTTCTACGTTCAGCTTGATTATAAGTTTTATCCTACCTCAAAGTTTTTTGCAAACGGCTTCCAGTCCTGGACGGATACCAAGGAATTCACAAGGGACGATACCGTTTCGGGGCTTAACACAATCGGTAAAAGCCCGTACGGAAAAATGTTCGGTATGAAATATGTCGGCGACTACACCTTTATTCATAACGACAGAAAGAAGGGACAGTTCCATTCCCACGGTTTCGCCTATGTAAGAAACGGAAATACCATAGACCTTTTCGGCTCTCTTACTGACAGAACGGGATATACTCTTATCTACGCCGATATGCATAAAAACACGATGCGCTTTTCCAAGGATTTGGACGGTATAATTATTAAAGAACCGTATGAGATTCTCAACCTGTTTATTACAGGCGGCGAATACGACGAGGTCTTTGACGAATACTTTAAGGAAATGGGAATCAAACCGCTTACAACGAATAAGATTAAGGGCTACACCTCATGGTATAATTACTATCAGGATATAAGCGAAAAAATCATTCTCCGCGATTTAAAATCCCTTGCCGCTCAGAAGGAATATGTAAATACGTACCAGGTCGACGACGGCTACGAAACCAAGGTAGGCGACTGGCTCCTTGTTGATGAAAAGAAGTTCCCAAACGGAATGAAATCCATAGCGGACGCTATCCACGCTCAGGGCTTTAAGGCGGGCATATGGCTTGCTCCTTTCGGCGCACAGAAGGGCTCCGTTCTCGCAAAGGAGCATAAGGACTGGCTTATTAAGGACGAGAAGGGAAAGCCCGTTCCCGTCGGTCACAACTGGGGCGGCTTTTACGCGCTTGATATTTATAACGAGGGCGCAAGAAACTATATTAAAAAGGTATTTGATACGGTTCTTAACGACTGGGGCTTTGACCTTGTTAAGCTCGATTTCCTTTACGCCGCTTCCGTTAAGCCTATGCACGGTAAAACCCGAGGCGAAATCGCTTACGACAGTATTGACCTTCTTCGCGAATGTGTTGGGGATAAGGAAATCCTCGGCTGCGGCGTTCAGCAGATGCCCTGCTTCGGCAAGGTTGAATATATGCGCATAGGTCCCGATATGGCGCTCTGGTGGCCGCATAAACTTTTGAGAAAGAATATGCACAGAGAGGACGTTTCAACTCCGAACGCCGTTCATAACAGTATTTACCGCCGTTGCCTCAACGGCAGAGCCTTCCTCTGCGACCCCGACGTTTTCCTTCTCAGAAAGGATAATATTGAATTTACATTTGAGCAGCAGAAGGCGCTTGCAAAGTTCATTAAGCTTTTCGGCGGCGTTCTGTTTATGAGCGACGATATTTCGCTTTATAATGAGGAACAGCTTGAGGTTTTCAAGGACGTTTTAAAGGATGACGACAGCAAGGTTGTAAACGTAATCGAGGAGAACAACAAGGTCTTTATTGACTATATTCAGGACGGTAAGCCCGGCGTTCTTGCCTTTGATATTTCAACGGGTACGGTGTATTAAAATGAAAAATCTTTGCTATTATAACGGTAAAATATCGGAAATTGAGGAAATGAATATTCCCGTAACGGACAGAGCAACTTATTTCGGCGACGGAATATATGACGCAACCTATGCGGGAAATCATAAGCTTTTTGATTTAGACGCGCACCTTAACCGCTTTTATAACAGCGCGCGCCTTCTTGATATAAATATTCCGATTGAACGCGCTGAGCTTGAGACTCTCTTAAAAGAGCTTGTGCTTAAGGTGGACAGCCCTGAGCAGTTCGTTTATATGCAGTGCTCAAGAGGCAGCGGAATCCGCGAGCACGTTTACGAAAAGGGGATTAAGGGCAATCTCTGCATTATGCTGACTCCCGAAAAGGTACGTGATACCTATAAGCCCTGCGACGTTATAACCTATGAGGACAAGCGTTTTTATTACTGCAATATCAAAACGCTCAATCTTATCCCGAGCGTGCTTTCGGCAACTGCCGCAAACCGCGCGGGCTGTAGCGAGGCTATCTTCATCCGCAACGGCATTGTAACCGAATGCGCTCATTCAAACGTTTCAATTTTTAAGGATAACACCGTTATCACCCATCCGCTTGACGATAAGGTGCTTCCCGGTACGGCAAGGCTCAGACTGCTTGCATTTGCCGAAAAACTGGGCTATAATACAGAGGAGAGGGAATACACCCTCGACGAGCTGATGAATGCGGATGAGGTTGTCGTTCATTCAACAGGTTCCTTCTGCGTTCCCGTTAACACCGTTGACGGAAAGCCCGTAGGAAAGAAAGCGCCCGAAATGCTCAAAGCAATTCAGGACGCGCTCGTTGCTGATTACAATAAGCAGTGCGGTTAGTTATAAGAGGATGATGTGATGAAATTCATAGGAAATGTTTTATGGTTTTTCTTCGGCGGCTTTATCAGCGCGCTTGAGTGGTTTTGTGCAGGGCTTCTCTGCTGTATTACCATAATAGGTATTCCGCTCGGTAAGCAGTACTTTAAGTTTGCAAAGCTTTCGCTTGCTCCGTTCGGTAAGGATATAGATTTCGGCGGCGGCGCACCTTCCGTAATTGCAAATATTGTATGGATTGTTTTTGCAGGAATCTGGATGGCAATTTCAAACGCGTTTTTCGGCGTGCTGTGGTGCATTACCATTATAGGAATACCTTTCGGCAAGCAGTTCTTCAAGCTTGCAAAGCTGTCGCTTATGCCTTTTGGGGCAGAAGTATATAAAATAAACGACAGATAAGAAAGGCGAGGTGCGATAACGAAGGTTAGTCCAAAAATCGCATCTTTTCCGCCATAACTACATTAAAATGTCCATTAGGGCGTCAATGCAGGGAATTTTTAATGCTTTTAGGGACAAAAGGATAAAGTCAAAACCTATCCTTTGTTACCGCACCTCGCCTAATGTAAGAGGATTTACGTTCCCCAAGTAAATAGGTGTTTTTTTGAATAACTAAAAATAACGCGCTAAGCATTTGCTTAGCGCGCCTTTTTGTTCTTATTCGGTTAGTTTTATACCCTCCTGCTCGGTAACGGTAACCGTTCCGCCATGCTCTTTAAAGTAATCTTTTAAATGCGCGGCTGCCTGATTTGCGTCTTCGTACTGAACGTCAACGTGGTCGTCTATCCAGCTGTCGCCCCCTGCAGATATAACCTGATAGTTTTTATTGTATTCAAATTCGTAACTGTAGGTTTCTCCGTCAAGCGTGCAGGTGTATGCAACCCTTCCCGCAGGCGTTTGGTTTTCGGTATAATTAACCCTTCCGAGAATAAACAGTACGGAAAGAATAATGATTAGGATAATCGGGATAATTATTACCGCTTTCCATATTTTTCGTGCTCGTCTGTTTTTAATAGCAAGCTGCTCGTTAATTCTTGCAAGCTGTTCGGCGAGCTCGTTGCGGCTTTCCTCCTGAGTTTGTTCTTCCGCACCGAGCAGGCGTACAACGCTCACGTCAAGCACCTCGGCTATTCTCTGAAGCATTTCTGCGTCGGGAACGGAGAGTCCCTTTTCCCATTTTGAAACCGTCTGGCGTACAACGTTGAGCTCAATTGCAAGGCTCTCCTGAGTATAGCCTTTCTCTTTTCTGATGGCTTTTAAATTATCGTTAAACATATCGCCACCTCCTTTTCAACCCCATAATACATTAAAACAAGCGTTGCTTCAAGCAACGCTTGTTAACATTTCGCCCAAAGGCTTATTTTTCGTTAATCTTTTTGCTGTATTTAGCAAGATAAACTGTTCTCATAAGGAAGCATTCAAGCTTCGGAACGTAGTGTGCTCTGTTGAAAATATCAACGTCAATGATAGCCTGGCACTGCTTATCCATAATGATATCAAGCGCCTGCATATCGCCGTCTGTATTTCCCGTAATGAGAGCGCCTGCGCCCTGAATAAGAACAGCGTTTCTGTTGTCAATAGCCTCGCCGATTTCCTTAGCGCATTCGTCTGTGCTGCCGTCAATCCAGGGGCAGTTCTTAACGTCAACGCCTACTATCTGAGCAAAGTCGTCAATCATCGGCGTTATGCCCTTGCCCGTGCAGGAAACGGCAACTACGTCGGGGTCTGCAAGGTGCTTAATCATCGTGCAGTCCTCTGTGTTATAAATAGCGCGGTGAAGCTTTTCAATCTTCGGAGCGAGTCCGTTAATGCCAACGCCCGTTTCAATATCAACGTCAACCGTCGTGTCGCCTACCGTAAGAGTGAAGATGTTTCCGTTTCTTACCGATGAGCCGAGGTCGGGGATGCACTCGGGCATTTCGCCTGATTCATTCTTATCAAGGAAGAAATTGCGCTTCTTTTCATCGCTGTAGGTTGTTTCCCATGAGTGACGGAGGTAATTATCCTTGATAACCTTTTCGCAGCAAGCCTCAAGATTTTCAGCAAGAGCGAAAGCGTGCTCATACGAGTCGCCCATACAAACAGTACCGTGGTGCATCATCATAATAGCGCGTGCTCTCGGGTTCATTTCGATGCAGCGCTCAACCTTCTTGCGAAGGCTGTCAGTTGTTGACATAGCGTATGCTGCGCAGGGAACCTTATCGCCGAGAACCTCTCTGAACTCGGGATATACGTTTCTGATTTCCATTCCCGTAATGGAAACTATTGTTGCCGCCTTCTGATGAGTGTGGATAACAAAGTCAACTGTCGGATGATGGCGGTAAGCGGCAGCGTGAACGCCTTTTTCCGATGAGGGCTTAATATCGCCTTCATAGGAGCAGTCGTCAATATTAACTACAACGATTTCGTCGGGAGTTAAATCCTCGTAGGCTCTGCCTGACGGAGTAATAACAAACTGAGTATCGGAAATACGTGCGGAAACGTTTCCCCATGTACGCGCGATAAGACCTTTTTTTATAAGGTCAAGACCTGCCTGTACAACCAGTTTTTTAGCTTCTTCAATTTCGTAAGCCATAAAATAATCTCCTTTAGTTAATTGCAAAATGGGGCGGAAAGCCCGCCCCTGTTATTATTTTTATTTATCGTATTCCGTGATTCTTTCGCACTTAGAGAGAACCTTGTCAAAACGGCGGATGCATTCGTCAATATCTTCCTCAGTGTAAGCGCTTGAGGTGTAAAGACGTGAGCCTGCAAGAGTTACAATACCCTCAGCCATATAAGCTGCGCCCATATACTGCATCTCTGTCTGACGGATACCTGTCTGCTTAAGAACAGAAGGAACTTCCCAGATTTTCTTCCAGTTAATTCTGAACTGCATTGTAGCAACAGTGTGAAGGTGACAGATAGAACCAACGTTGTAGCATACGAACGGAAGGTCGTACTTCTTAATGCTTTCGTTAATACCCTTAACGAGTCTGTCAGCCATTCTGCCTGCAACCTGGCAAGCGTTTCTCTTTTCAATCTCTTCAATTACAGTGTAACCTGCAACGCAGGAGATAGGTGTAGCAGCCATAGTACCGCCGCACATAGCCTTGTGAATCTTCTTGCCTTCAGCCTTGTCAAGACCGGCGCCGAGATACTTCATAACCTCTCTGTGACCGCCGATTCCGCCTGCACCAGGATATCCGCCTGCAATAATCTTACCGAAAATAGTGATGTCGGGGTCATAACCGTAGTAACCCTGAGCACCGGAAAGACCGATACGGAAGCCTGTAACAACCTCGTCTGAAACAAGGAGAGCACCGTACTTACGGCAAAGAGCCTGAACGCCCTTCGGGAAGTCCTTATCAACGGGACGTGTAGCTGATTCAGGGCCGCAGGGCTCAATGAATACAGCAGCAGTACCGCCGCGGAATTTGTTAATCTTAAGCTTCATTTCAAGTGACTTAAGGTCATTCGGGAAGAATTCCTGAGTGTGCTTGAATACGAAAAGCGGAACACCGTGAGACTGAGTATTGAGAGTACCCGGTACACGCATACCCCATGCAAGCTGGTCTGACCAGCCGTGATAAGCGCCGCCCATCTTGATGATGTTCTTATGGCCTGTTGCAAGTCTTGCAACACGAACAGCGCACATACAAGCCTCAGTACCTGAACCGAGCATACGGAACATCTCT
The DNA here is from genome assembly GCA_002371215.1 of Ruminococcaceae bacterium UBA3751. GTDB lineage: Bacteria > Bacillota > Clostridia > Oscillospirales > Acutalibacteraceae > Eubacterium_R. The sequence continues at coordinate 11,565 of DFGL01000047.1, forward strand.
ACTGAGGGAACGCATTCGCTGATTTTCTTAGCGAGCTTATATTCATAGGGGTGGAAAAGACCTGTTGAGGGACCGCAGTCGTCAAGAAGCTCTTTTACCTTCTCTTTAACAACGTCGTCGTTAGAGCCGATAATTGTAGGACCGCCTGCCTGAAGGAAGTCAAAATATTCGTTTCCGTCGATATCATAAAGCTTGTTACCCTTAGCCTTGGTCATAACAATCGGGAAGGGGTAGTTGAAAGCAAGGTTGTGCTGAACACCGCCGGGGATGATTTTCTTTGCTTCTTCAATCATTTCCTTAGATTTAACGCACTTTTTATTGAAATATTCTTCAATATATTCGTTGAGTGCGTCTCTGCTGATTGAGTAAATAGGTTTTTTGATGAGTGCATCAAGCTGTGCGGTAATCGCAGCAGCGTTAGGATACTCTGAAATAGCAAATCTTGTATCCATAAATATTTCCTCCTTAATGATATTGGTGAGCGGTTGCTCACCGTTTTGTGCGTGAGCGACCGCTCACTATATTAGCACTTTTAGTATATCACTTTTTCACGATTTGTCAAATGATATTTTAGATATTTTTGTTTATTTTTATTGCAAATAGGCGTAAATAATGGTAGTATATACGTAGTGAATTAATGCTCACCAAAGGAGTTTTGTTAGTTTTTACTAAATTATATTTGTTCTGTTTGTGCAAGTATACAAAAATGATTTATGATAGAGAAAAGATATAAAGAGGCGTTTGAGCGCGCCAGTGATGAGAGAAAAGAAAAAATTCTTGAGGTTGGTATAGAAGAGTTTTCAAATAACGGCTTCGAGAATGCAAATATAAACGTAATAGCAAAAAAATCCGGCATAAGCATAGGGCTTATGTATAAGTATTTTGCAACAAAAGAGGATTTGTTTTTAACCTGTATTCAGCGCGGCTGCAGTATTCTTGACAGCGCGCTTGAGGAAATTATGAAGAGCGATGAAAAAATCCTTAAAAAAGCTGAGCAGGTTATAAGAACAATCTGTTATCACTCAAAGAAGAATGCAAACTATATCAGGCTTTATAACGAGATTACGAGCGAAAAAAACCCGACTCTTGCAAAGGCGCTCGCGGAGGAGATTGAATTTCCTACAAGCCGTAAGTATATTACCTCGATAGCGCAGGCGTTTGCAAAAAACGACGTCCGCCAGGATTTGGACCCGCGGCTTTTTGCCTTCTTCCTTGATAATCTTTTAATGTCGCTTCAGTTTTCGTATACCTGCGATTACCACCGCGACAGATTTGAAATCTATACCGGAATCAATGTTGACGAGATGGACGACGAGCAGGTTGTAACCCAGCTTCTAAAGTTCATTGAAGGCGCATTTACTTATGAAAAATAAAGAGAGGATATGATAGCTATGAGTAAGTATGTAATAACCTATGACATCGGAACAACGGGAATTAAAACCTGCCTTATTGAAATTGATAAGGAAATGAAAATTCTCGCTTCCGCAACCGAGGGCTACAACCTTTACGTTAACGAAGAAACGGGCGTAGACGGCGGCGCGGAGCAGGACGCTGACGAGTGGTGGAAGGCAATGTGCATAACCACTCAGGTCGTTTTCAAAAAATGCCCCGAAATCAAAAAGGAGCAGATTGAGGGTATTTCCTTCTGCTCGGCAATGCAGGGTCTCGTTTTGGTTGACAAAGAGGGTAATTGCATCCGCAGACCGATGACCTATATGGACCAGAGAGCACGCGAGGAATTGAAAAAAGGTATTGCCTACGGTGTTCAGGTTGCAGGTGCTGAGGTTACCAAGCTGTTAAAGTATTTAAGGTACACAGGCGCTGTATCCTCTTCTGTTAAAGACCCTATCTGGAAATATAAGTGGGTTGAGGCACACGAGCCTGAGAACTTTAAGAAAATCTATAAATGGCTCGATATTAAAGAATACCTCATCTGCCGTTGCAGCGGCGAATTTGTTATGACAAACGATTCTGCCTTCGGTACCCTCCTTTACGATACCCGTAAGGGCCACGAGGGCTGGTGCAAGCCAATCTGCGATATGGTAGGCGTTAATATTGAGCATATGCCCGAAATCAAGGCTTCAACCGAAAAGGTCGGCGAGGTAACCGAAAAGGCTGCCGAGGAACTCGGTCTTGCTGCGGGCACTGCTGTTTACGGAGGCGGCGGAGACGCTTCCCTTATCGGAGTAGGTACAGGCGCTGTTGAGGTTGGCGATACTCATATCTATTCAGGTACTTCAGGCTGGGTAGGAACAGTTGTTGATAAGCAGCTTGTTGACGCGGGCGCAATGATGGCGTCAATCGTCGGCGCAGACCCTCAGGCATATAACTATTTCGGTGAGCTTGAAACCTCCAATAAATGCGTTGGTTGGGTTAAGGACCACCTTGCTCTTGATGAAATCGGCGTTTATCTTAAATCACATCCTACGGAAAACGTACATAGCTATGAATCCTTTGAATTTAACCTTTACGATTATCTTGAAGAAGTAATTATGAGAGCAGAGCCGGGCGCAGGCGGAGTTGTGTTTACTCCGTGGCTTCACGGCAACCGCTGTCCGTTTGAGGACCCGAACGCAGCGGGTATGTTCTTCAATATCAGGCTCGAAACGGGTAAAACAGAGCTTATCCGTGCAGTCGTTGAAGGAATCTGCTTCCACCTTAAATGGATGCTTGAAAGGCAGAATAATAAGGTACAGATTAAGGATACAATCCGTTTCTGCGGCGGCGGTGCTCTCGGCGAAGCTACCTGCCAAATTCTTGCGGATATCCTTCAGAAGAATATTGAGGTTGTTGATTCACCCCAGAATATCGGCGCAGTCGGCGCGGCAGCCTGCATCGTTGTAGGTATGGGCATTATTCCTTCAATGAAGGACGTTAAAAAGCTTATTCCCGCAAAGATTACGTATAAACCGAATCCTGCCAATAAGGAAGTTTATGAGAGAAACTTCAAGGTGTTCCAAAATCTCTATAAATGTAATAAGAAAAATTTTGAAATTCTTAACGGTTAGGTGATTTTTATGAAAAAACTATTAGCAATATTTCTGTCATTAGTATTTCTTATTTCTGCAGTTCCCGCTTATGCAAATGGCGATACCGAAAATCCCGAGCCCGCTCCCGTTCCTTCTGCAGCGGTTGAGCCGATAGAGGATTCGGGATACGACGCGGCGTTTTCGTTCAACCTTGAGGAAGGCGGCGAGAGCGAGTATGACAGCTGCATCGGCGATTTTACCGTAAGCTTTAACAGCAGCCTTTCTGCAGGCGCGGTAAAGCTTGCAATCTCGTTTGACGGTTATAACGAGGGCGAGTGGGATGAATTTGAAATACCGGACGTTCAGGCAGAGGAGGAAATTAACCTTCTTGACAGAGTTATTGAAGCAACTGAACACGAAGGAAAATATACGTATTCGGAAATAGTTCAGAGCATAGGCAGCTTCAGAATTGCCGCAACGGGAATTGACGCATATTTTGCAGAAATGACCGTTAAGTTCAACATTTATCAGAACGACGGTGAAACGGTTTCCGCAATTACTTGCGGCGAAGCTCAGTATACTTTCCCGGGGGATGCAACGGTACCTACCGCAACGGTTAAATCAGTAAAAGCTTCAGGCCTTGAAACGGCTTATTCCTTCACTCCGGATCAGACTTATGATCAGGTTTTAAAGAGCTCTTTTAAAGACTATAAGGCGGATTTTGAAATTAGGTTTGATAAGGACATCGCTGCAGGCGATATAAAGCTTGCTTACGCTTATCCCGATAATAACGGCGGAAAATTTGTTATATTTGACGCTCCTGAAATCAATGCCGGTGAGAAATACAGCATTCTTGATAAGCTTATTGCTGACAATGGGCGTTCGGGTAATCTGACTTACAGCGGCGTTGTTGATACGTTAAAGTCGCTCAGTATCGGCGCTTCGGGTATTGAAGCCGAATACAACGTTAATATGAGCATAGAATTTAATCTGTATGAAAATGAAAAATCAACCACTCCTGTAACGGTTGCACGTCAGACGTATACCTTCCTGGACGACGGAATTACGGAGATAAAACTCAACGTTAAAAACAATCAGGATATTGCCCCTGAGCTTGAGGCTGCATTTAAGCGCGCAAAGGACGTAAAAAACAGAAAATACATTGTTAGAGTTCCCGCGGGCAGCTATAAAACCACAAGCCAGGTACATATTTACAGCAATACTACTCTTGACCTTACTGCAGGCGTTAAGATTGTTCATAACGATACTGACAGCAAGGACAGCCCGATGTTCCGCTTTATGAAAAAAACCGATTTTGAAAGTGCAAACGGCGGAAAAGGTTACAAGGGCTATTCAGCCGGCGGAAACATTGCTATCATCGGCGGTACGCTTGACGGGGGCGGAAACACTCAGGCGATTTTTAAATTCGGTCATGCCAGAGGCGTTACTCTTGACGGCGTAACAATGAGCAACGTTAAACAGAAGCACTACGTTGAGTTCGCGGCAAGTGAAAACGTTACAATCAAAAACTGTAAGTTTATTGATTTTAAAGGTCCGTGGGGCGGAAACAGCAATGCCGAAGCGCTTCAGATTGACGCGGCTGTTTATGAGCATTTCAGCGGTTTTGCGTCAAACACGGACGAAACTCCAAGCCGTAATATAACTATAACCAAAAACACCTTCAAGGGTTTAAAGAGAGGCGTCGGCAGCCACTCACTTGTTGCAACCTCATTTAACGATAACGTAAATATTACTAATAATACCTTTGAAGATATTGAGGGCTATGCTATTATCGCTTCAAACTACCGCAACTGTAAAATTACGGGCAATACTATTAAGAATTGCGGCTCGGGTATTATGTTTACCACCTCGGGTACTTCGGAGAGTAATTTCTATCAGCCGAGGGCTAAAAAGTATACAAAGCAGAGCGCTCCGCAGAATATGAACGCTGTTATTGAAAATAATAAAATTACCGTAAACGCGGGTAACAGCAAGGCTAATTTTGTAAACACAGGCTACGGAATTCAGCTTTTAGGCGCCACCTATACCGCTTCTCAGAGTAAGTCAATCAGGAGCAAGAAGAAAAACAACTATGTATGTCCCGAGGGCGATTTCAGGGCTTCGGGCGTAACGGTACGCAATAATACTATTGCCGTTAATTGCTCATATTACGGAATATGGCTTCAGGGCGCATTTAAGAATACCGTAACGAATAACGTTATTACTACTAACGTTAAGGTATCGGGAGTCGGCGGCACAGGCGACGGAATCCGCGCAAGCGAAAGCTCGTATAATACCATCAGCAATAATAAGTTTACCAATATAACAACAAACGGCAAGGACAGCGATATGTTCGGAATCAATCTTATTGATTCGTCGAGCTCAAACACTGTTTCCGGTAATACGGTAAGCGGAATGAAGAAGGACGGAATCAAGATTGAGGGCGGCAGCAATAACGTTGTTACGGGTAATATAATAAGCAATGCGGGCCGCGACGGCTTACATCTTGTTTCAGCTAATTCAACTTATATTAAAAATAATACCGTCAGCTCAAAGCGTTACGGCGTTTCTGCTGAAAACAGCGCAAAAGTAAGCGTGATTTCCAATAAGTTCAATAAAACGGGCGGTCTTGTATTCAAAAAGTCAAAATCAGCAAAGATTGACAGTAATACTATCGCTTCTTCAAAGAACGACGGAATTAAGCTTGAAAAGTCAAATTCCGCAGTAGTTAATAAAAATATAATCACTTCAGCAAAGCGCGACGGTATCAATATCGTCGGCTCAAAGAAAATAACTATTACGGGAAATACAATTAAATCCAGCAAGCGCTACGGTATTAACGCTAAGAAAAATATGATTAAAAAGGATAAGAAAAACAAAATCAAAAAGAGCAAAAAGCGCGCAAGAAGCTGGAAGAAAAAGTAATATAACAAAAGCCGTTCGGAACTAGGCGAGGTGCGGTAACGAAGGAT
>DFGL01000053.1 GCA_002371215.1 Ruminococcaceae bacterium UBA3751
GGAGCGCTTCGGCTTTGAAAAAGTGGCAATCACCCTGCGCGAAAGTAAATCCGCATTTGATAATGATTGGAGCGCCATGCTCTATGACGGTGAAAATGCCTGCTTCTCCAAAAAATACCGGTTGCATATTGTTGACCGTATCGGCGGCGGCGACAGCTTCGGCGCCGGGCTGATATACTCTTTGCTCCAAGGCAAAGGCACCGCCGAAGCCGTGGAGTTTGCCGTGGCGGCATCTGCGCTTAAGCATGCGGTAGAGGGCGATTATAATATGGTTAGCGTTGCCGAGGTCGAAAAGCTTGCCGGCGGCGACGGTTCGGGGAGAGTGCAACGATAGCGTTACACTCCCGGTGAATAGTGAGTGGCAGGGCACGAAGAGGAAAAAATATGTTTTTGGATGAAAATTTTATGCTTTCTACGCGGACAGCGCAGCGGCTGTACCGTGATGTTGCGGCAGGGCAGCCGATTATAGATTACCATTGCCATTTAAGCGCCAAAGAGATTTATGAGGACAGGCGCTTTGAAAACCTCACGCGCGTGTGGTTAGAGGGCGACCATTATAAGTGGCGCCTGATGCGCTCCTTCGGCATTGAGGAGCGCTATATCACCGGCGAAGCCGAGGATAAGCAGAAATTCTTAAAATGGGTGGAAGCCGTAGAAACCGCTATCGGTAATCCGCTGTATCATTGGAGCCATTTGGAGCTCAAAAACTATTTTGATTACAGGGGCAGCATCTCTCGGGCGAATGCCGAGCAAATCTGGCAGATTGGTGAGCAGAAGCTGGCACGCGAGGATTTTTCGGCGAGAAATCTTATTTTGCGCTCCGGGGTTGAGGTGCTTTGCACAACGGATGACCCGGCGGACAGCTTGGAGTGGCATGAGAAATTGCGCGAGAGCGATTTTAAGGTGAAGGTGCTGCCGAGCTTTCGTCCCGACAGGGCGCTGGGGATAGAAAAAGAGGATTATTCGACATATCTTGAGCGCTTGGGCAGTATCAAAAGCTTCGCGGATTTAAAGGAAGCGTTAAAAAAGCGACTGGAGGCATTTACAGCCCTCGGCTGTCGGGTGAGCGACCACGGCATGGATGCCGTTCCCTTTGTACCGGCGAGCGAGGCGGAAATCGAGAGCATTTTTCAAAAGCGCTTGGCAGGAGAAATGCCGACCGTAAAGGAGCAAAAGCAGTTTAAAACAGCGCTGCTCTTGTTTTTAGGCGCGCAGTATGCGCAAAGGAATATGGTGATGCAGCTGCATTTCGGGGTCATGCGCGACTTGAACGAGCGCATATATGCGGCGCTTGGCGCCGATGCCGGGATTGATGCCATTGGTGACGCGGTGAGTATGAAGGACTTAGCGGCATTTTTAAACGCTTTGGATGTGCAGGGCGCTCTGCCGAAAACCATTTTGTATTCGCTTAATCCGCAGGATAATGCCGGGATAGTTTCCGTTATGGGAGCGTTCCAAACAAGCGAAGCGCGCGGCAAGCTGCAGCAGGGCAGTGCCTGGTGGTTTAATGACCATAAGCAGGGCATGCGCGCGCAGCTAAGCACTCTCGCAGCCGAAGGGCACCTTGCTGCCTTTGTGGGCATGTTGACGGATTCGCGCTCCTTTTTAAGTTACGCGCGCCATGAGTATTTCCGCCGCATTTTGTGTGATGTAATAGGCGAATGGGTTGAAAGCGGCGAGTACCCCTGCGATGAGGCGTTGTTGCGCAAAATCATTCGCGGCATTTGCTACGAAAATGCCAAAAACTATTTTGATTTTTAATAAAGTACAAAAAAATCGAAAAATCCTTGCAAGAAAACATTGACATTTGCAAATAAAATGATATAATTTATCAAGTAACACGGAGGCTTAGCTCAGCTGGTTAGAGTACTTGCTTGACATGCAAGGGGTCACTGGTTCAAGTCCAGCAGTCTCCACCAAAAAGAAAAAACAGCCGTTCTCGGTTGTTTTTTCTTTTTCTTTCAGCTGGACTTGAAACGAACTCCGGTTTCGCAGACCAAAGGTCGCACGAAATCGGGAGAACAGTCCGGTGGACTGTTCGATAGCTGAGAAGAAAGTCCTTCTGCCCCTGCCAAGGGGAAAGAAGTCACCAAAGGTGGCTTCTTTTCGTTTCGTAAGAAGACGAAGGATTTGAAACGAAACTCAATTTTCAGCAATATTTGATATTTCCCGACGTTGTTAATCCGACGTCGGGATTATTTTGTATATATTTATTTTAAACTTGACTTTATTGTACTATATGTTGTATAATTTAATCTGTATGTATACACATTGTCGGAGGTATTAAATGGCTAACAAAGGTTACGGTAACGAAAGCATTAAAGCTTTAAAAGGTGCAGACCAGGTTCGTTTACGCCCTGCTGTTATTTTCGGCTCGGACGGAATTGAAGGCTGTCAGCACAGTATATTTGAGATTATGTCCAACTCAATAGACGAGGCAAGAGAGGGAAGAGGTAATAAAATTATTGTTACCCGTTTTCTTGACGGCTCTGTTGAAATTCAGGATTTCGGTGCGGGTATTCCCGTTGAATATAATGAGGCAGAAAAAGAGTGGAACTGGAAGCTTCTTTTTTGTACTCTTTATGCAGGCGGAAAATATGATAATAATTCGGGAGACAATTATTCATATTCGCTCGGACTCAACGGTCTCGGCCTCTGTGCTACACAGTTTGCCAGCGAATATATGGACGCTGAAATTAAGCGCGACGGATTTAAATATAACCTGCATTTTGAAAAGGGAAAAAACAAAGGCGGCTTACAGAAGGAGCCGTACGGTAAAAGAGGCGATACGGGTTCTCGTATACGCTGGAAACCGGATTTATCTGTTTTCACAGATATTAACATTCCCGTTGAATACTATACAGAAACCATTAAACGTCAGGCAATTATCAACGACGGTATTAAATTTGTTTTTAAAAACCAGATTACTGCAACTCAGTTTGAATCAACAGAATACTGCTATGAAAACGGTATTCAGGATTATGTAAAAGAGCTTGCGGGAGATAAGGCGTTTACAACTCCGCAGTACTGGGAGTGTGAAAGAGTCGGCAGAGACAGGGAGGATTTAAACGATTACAAGCTTAAAATCAAGGCTTCGCTTTGTTTTTCTAACTCAGTTCAGCGCAAGGAATATTATCATAATTCTTCCTTCCTTGAACACGGCGGCTCTCCGGAAAAGGCGTTCAGAAGCGCTTTTGTAAACCAGATAAACGCGTATTTAAAGGCTAATAATAAGTTTAACAAAACTGATGCTCAGATTAACGTTCAGGACATAGAAGACTGTATAATTTTCGTCGTTTCAAGCTTTTCAACGCAGACCTCTTATGAGAATCAGACCAAAAAAGCGATTAACAATAAATTTATTCAGGATGCAATGAATGAGTTTTTCCGCCATCAGCTTGAGGTTTATTTTATAGAGAATAAGCTTGAAGCTGATAAAATCGCCGAACAGATGCTCATTAATATGAGGGCAAGAATTAAGGCTGAAAAGACAAAAACAAGCATTAAAAAAACGCTTCAGTCTAAGGTTGATATTACTAACAGAATTCAAAAATTCGTTGATTGCAGAAGTAAGGATATTAATGAGCGCGAAATCTTTATCGTTGAGGGTGATTCTGCTCTCGGCGCATGTAAGCAGGCAAGAGACGCAAATTTTCAGGCGCTTATGCCCGTGCGCGGCAAAATTCTCAACTGCCTAAAGTCAGATTACGATAAGATTTTTAAAAGCGAAATTATCACTGATTTAATTAAAGTACTCGGCTGCGGAGTTGAGGTTAAGAGTAAAGCGGCTAAGGACGTATCAATGTTTGATATGGACGCTCTTCGCTGGAATAAAATAATGATTTGTACCGATGCCGACGTTGACGGTTTCCATATCAGAACTCTTATTCTCACAATGATTTACCGTCTTATGCCAAAGCTCATTGAAGCGGGCAAAGTTTATATTGCCGAATCTCCGCTTTATGAGGTTACCTGTAAAGACCAGACTTATTTTGCCTATAACGAGGCTGAAATGGATGAAATCAAAGCAGAGATAGGCGATAAAAAATACACGGTTCAGCGTTCAAAGGGTCTCGGCGAAAATGAGGCTGAAATGATGTCTCTTACAACGATGAATCCCGCAACGCGCCGTCTCATTAAGGTTACACCGAGCGACGCCGAAATGACGTCTCAGATGTTTGATTTGCTTCTTGGAGACGACCTTGAAGGGCGCAAGGATTATATTTCAAATAACGGCCATCTGTATTTGGATGCTGCCGACGTAAGCTAAGGAGGGTTGTATTATGGCAAAACGTAAAAGAATTACTGAAGAAAATACAAATCCTCTTGCTGATAACGTTCATATTCAGGGTGCGGGTACCGTTAAGGATGAGCATATAGTTGATACCTTAACGTCAAACTTTATGCCTTACGCAATGAGCGTAATCCTTTCCCGTGCTATTCCGGAAATCGACGGCTTCAAGCCGTCTCACAGAAAGCTTCTGTACACTATGTATAATATGGGGCTGCTGCAGGGGGGAACTGTTAAAAGCGCTAATATTGTAGGAAGAACAATGCAGCTTAATCCTCACGGTGACGCGTCAATTTATGAAACTATGATTCGTCTTTCAAGAGGTAACGAATCGCTTCTTTATCCCTACGTTGAAAGTAAAGGTAATTTCGGTAAGGCATATTCAAAGAATATGATGTACGCCGCGTCGCGTTATACCGAGGCTAAGCTTGCACCGATTGCAAAGGAGCTTTTTGAGGATATCAATAAAAACACTGTTGATTTTGTTGATAACTATGATAATACAATGAAGGAGCCAAGGCTTCTACCCGTAACGTTTCCGTCAATTCTTGCAAATGTTACAACGGGTATCGCCGCGGGTATGGCGTCGTCAATAGCTTCGTTCAATCTCAGAGAACTGTGCGATACAACGGTTGCGCTGATTAAAAACCCCGAACACGAGATTTCCGAAACGCTTGTTGCTCCGGATTTTGTCGGCGGCGGATATATTATTTATAACAGAGAAGAGCTTGAAAAGATTTATTCAACAGGCAGAGGCTCAGTTAAGGTAAGGTCAAAATATAAATACGATAAGTCATATAACTGTATTGATATTTATGAGATTCCGCCTACAACGACCTCAGAGGCTATTATCGACAAAATTGTTGAACTCGTTAAAACCAATAAGGTTAAAGAGCTTAATGATATTCGTGATGAAACAGACTTAAAAGGCTTAAGAATAACGCTTGATTTAAAACGCGGTACAGACCCTGACAAGCTTATGACAAGGCTTTATAAAATGACTCCGCTTGAAGACACGTTCTCCTGTAATTTTAACGTGTTAATCAAGGGCACGCCAAAGGTTCTCGGAGTCGGTGAAATACTTAAGGAATGGATTGATTTCCGTCTTGAATGCGTAAGAAGAAGAACGCAGTTCACGCTTGATAAAAAGAGCGAAAGGCTTCACCTTTTAAAAGGCCTTGAGAAAATACTCCTTGATATTGATAAGGCGATAAAGATTATCCGTCAGACTGAGGCTGAATCAGACGTTGTTCCCAACCTTATGATTGGCTTTGGAATTGATAAGGTTCAGGCAGAGTACGTTGCGGAAATCAAGCTGCGCCATCTCAACAGAGAATATATTCTTAAGCGTACTAAGGATATTGAGGATTTAATTAAGGAAATTGCTGAGCTTGAATCAATTCTTTCTTCAAAGAATAAGCTTAAGAAGATTATCATTAAGGAGCTTGAAGCTGTTGCGGACAAGTACGCAGGAGAGAGGAAAAGTACTGTTCTGTATGACTTTGAAGAATATGACGCTACAGAAGCAGTCGAAATTCCTGACTATCCCGTTACCCTGTTTATTACCAAAGACGGCTATCTTAACAAAATCCGTACTGCCAACCTGAGAATGAGCGGTGAACAGAAGGTTAAAGAAGGGGATATTGTCATAAATTCGTTTGAATGCTCAAATAAAGACGAACTTCTTGCGTTCACCGATAAAGCTCAGGTATATAAGGCGAAGGTAGATGATTTTCCGGACGGAAAAGCGTCTCAACTCGGTCATTTTGTTGCGTCAAAACTCGAAATGGAGCCCGATGAAAAAACGATATTTATTTGCGTTTTGAGGGAGTATAAGGGTTATATGATTTTTGCATTTGAAAACGGAAAGGTTGCAAAGGTTGATATTACCTCATACCAAACAAAAGCAAACAGAAAGAAGCTTCTTAAAGCCTATTCTCTTAAATCTCCTCTTGCGGCGATTGAGTACATTGAGGAAGATACAGAGCTTGTGCTGTGTTCTACGAACGGAAGAATGCTGATTCTTAATACGGGGGCTCTTATGCCTAAAACGACTAAGGATACTATCGGCGTTTCAGTTATGACTCAAAAGAAGAATCATAAGCTTGAAAGTATGCATTTTTATGAAGAAGGCGAGTTTGAAAAAGCTTGGCGCTTCAGGTCTAAGAACTTACCTGCTGCAGGCGCGCTGCCGGGACCTGCCGACAACGCGGCACAGCTTACGTTTTAAACTGCTGACATAATATTAAAAAAATACTTGCATTTTTATTAAAGCTATGATATAATGCCTTAGTGCTAAAATTCTATGGAGGTATGACTATGCTTTGGTATCATTACGTATTCGGTGCAGTACTTATAGTTGCATCAATTATTATAACAATTATAGTTCTTATGCAGGAAGGCAGATCTCAGAGTCTTTCAGGCGTTATTGCCGGAGGTCCTGAGCAGAGCGGCGGAAGGTCAAAAGGCAGAACCGTAGACGGTAAGCTTGAGCGTTTAACAAAATGGTTAATCGCGGTTTTCTTTGCTATCGTTCTTGCTGCATTCCTTATTTTCCTGTTTGTATAACACTTAAAGTGCAGCCTTGCGTTATGCAGGGCTGTTTTTAGTTTTGATATGAATTATATTATTTTTGATTTGGAGTGGAACGGTTCATATAATTATTCCTCTCAAAGCTTTATGAATGAGATAATTGAAATAGGCGCTCTCAAGCTTGATGAGCGTCTTAACGTCGTTGATACTTTTAAGCAAATGATTTATCCTCATTTTACAAAGCGCCTTTCTTCAAGGTGTAAACGCCTTACTAAAATTACAAACGAGGAAATAAGAGAAAAAGGAATTGATTTCCTTGATGCTTTCAAAGATTTTTCAAGATGGAGCAGGGGAGAAAACAACGTTTTTATGAGCTGGAGCAATTCGGATTTATTCGTTTTGTCTCAAAATTTTATTCAAAATACGGGAAGCGCAAGCATTGAATTCATCAGTAATTACTGTGATGCTCAGAAATACTGTATGCGTTTTATCAAGGAGAGCGATAACCCCGATAACAACCAGGTTGCTCTTGAAAAATGCGCGGAGCTTTTCGGAGTGCACTTTGATACGGATAAAATGCATAGGGCGCTTACGGATTGCTACATAACGCTTGAATGTCTTAAAAAAGTTTACGATAAAGGTATCATCAGAGAATATATTGATAAATGTGACGGCAATTATTTTGAAAGGCTTATGTTTAAGCCGTACTATATAACTGAGATTAATACTGAGGGATTCAATATTGACACCGTTGATTTAATCTGTCCAAAATGCGGAAGTCTGATGGACGTTCCCGAAGAATTTGAGCTTGTTAATAAATCTTTTAAAAGCAACAGCAAGTGTAACTACTGTATGCGAACATACTGGATTTATATCAGGGCAAAGAAGCTTTACGATTCAACGAGTATAAAAATCGGATATGTTGAAATGAATAAAAAAAGAGCTAAAAAGCTGCATAAAGCAAAGAACGTTTTAAACTAAAATGTAACTATTTGTAAAAAATTTGAAATATATCTTTATTTTTTGATAATTATATTATATAATATAGAATAATTTATCAGTATTCATTAATAAAGGAGAACTCTTATGGCTTCAAAAGATTACGACGATTTACTTGAATCCTTTATGAATAATTCTCAAAAAGTTTATAATGAAGATAAAAGCGCTCATGAAACCAAGCTCCCTTCTTCTTACAGAAAAACTGATAATGCTGTAAGCAAAAAAGAAAAAAAGACGAAAACCGAAAAGAAGAAGGAAGAACCAAAGAAAGACTCCGGAAAAAAGAAGCAGGCTTCTAAAGAGAAATCCGGATTCGGACGTTTTATGGGCGGACTAGGCAGGTCTGTACTCGCAATTCTTATGGTTATCGGAGTTGTAGGCGTTGTATGTATGTCAATCATAACTATATACGCATACAGCTTTGTAAACGGAGATAAGGTATTTGACCTTGATAAGGAAAAGTTTGCGCAGAACCAGACATCGTTTATATACGGATACGATAAAAATGATAAGCTCGTTGAGATTACAAGGCTTCACGGCGAGGAAAACCGTATCTGGCTTAATCTTGACGATATGAGTCCGTATCTTTCCAAAGCTTTTGTAGCTATTGAGGATGAACGATTTGAAGAACACCATGGCGTTGACTGGAGACGTGTAGTCGGCGTAATCGTTAAGCCTCAGAATATGGGGCAGGGCGGCTCTACTATTACCCAGCAGCTTATTAAAAACCTTACTGACAGTAACGACGTTACGTTTGTCCGTAAGTTTAATGAAATGCTTTCAGCGTTAAACCTTGAAAAGCATTATTCAAAAACTCAGATTATGGAAGCGTATCTGAATACAATATATCTTTCCCACGGTTGCTACGGTGTAAGAACTGCTGCGGAAACATATTTCGGTAAAGAGGTTAAAGATTTAAACATTGCCGAATGTGCCTGCCTTGCGGCTATTACCAAAGCGCCTACAAGGTATGATCCTCTTCTTAATCCTGAGCAGATTAACCCCAAAAACAATGTTTCAAGACGTAATTGGATCATTGAAAAAATGTACTCAACCGGTCAGATTACAGAAGCTGAAAAGAATGAAGCACTGAAAACTGAAATTATTCTTACAAACTCTAAAAAATATAAAAAGTCCAAGAAAAAGACTAAGAGCAAGAATAAAAAAACTGAAACGATTAATTCCTATTATACTGATTACGTAATCGATGAGGTTATTTCCGACCTTCAGAAAATGGGATATTCTGCTAAAAAGTCCAAAGATTTGATTTACGGCGGCGGACTTAAGATTTATACTGCGGTTGATTTTGAAATTCAAAACGCTATTGAAGACGTATATGTTAATTACAGGAGAATGCCCGATGAAACCGTGCAGGGCGCCTGCGTAGTTATGGACTATAAGGGAAGAATTCTCGGTTTAGTCGGCGGCTGCGGTAAAAAGAAAGCTAACAGAACGCTTAACCGTGCATGGCAGTCTAAAAGACAGCCGGGTTCTACTATAAAGCCGCTTTCCGTTTACGCTCCTGCTCTTCAAAAAAGTCTTGACGAAAAGGATCTGGAAATCTATTGGTCAACGCCTACTATGGACTCACCGCTTCTTCAACTTAAAGACGGCAAATGGTGGCCTACTAATGAAGGCGGCGGATATTCGGGCGATAATATTTCAATTCAGAGAGGTCTTGCTCTGTCAAAGAATACAATTTCTGCAAGAACTCTTGAAAAAATCGGACCGTCATATTCGTATGACTATATGGTAAACAGATGGCATATTACAACGCTTGATATTTTTGATGAGGACTATGCTCCTATGGCAACAGGTTCTCTCACTAACGGCGTTACCGTTCTTGAAATGACGGCGGCTTATCAGGCTTTCGGAAACGGCGGATATTATTGCGAGCCCTATGGTTATTATAAAATTGAGGATTCGTTAGGCAATGTTCTTATTGAAAAGAAGCCCGACGAAAGCAAGGAAGCAGCTCTTTCCGAAACCACTGCAGGGATTATGAATAAGCTCCTTCAGACTGTTATGACGGAGGGAACCGGTTCATATTATAAACTCAGCGGAATTCAGTGCTACGGTAAAACGGGTACTACAACCGAGAGTAAGGACAGATGGTTTATCGGCGGAACTCCTGAATATGTATGCGGTATATGGTACGGTTACGATACTCCAAAAGAGATTAAGTACTACCTTTCACCTAACCCTTGCGGAACTTTATGGAATACCGTACTTCGCGAAATCTATGACGTTAAGGGCGTTAATAAGTCTGAATTCAAAACGCCTGACGGAATTGTTAACCGTGAGTACAGTCCCGTAAACGGCAAGCTTTGCAGAGGCTCAGGCCTTTACGGTTGGTTTGATGAAAACAACCTTCCCGGCTACACCTCTTATACTCCTCCTGCTACAAAGAAGTCTGAGGAAAAAGAAGAAGATAACGACAAGAAAACTACAAAGAAATCCGGAGAGAACAACGAGAAAACTACTTCAGGCAACTCGGACAATACAACAAAGAGTGCGGAAACAACCGCAGGCAACAATCAGGAAAACACTGAAGCAAAGACTGAAAAGAAGGAAACAGAGGCAAAGACCGAGAAAAAGGAAACCGAAGCTCCGGCAAAGAAAGAGAATAAGAGCGATAAGAAAAAGGAATAATTAAAAAAAGGGGAAATCGGTTACCCGATTTCCTCTTTTAAATAGGATAGTTATGAAAATAATGTCAATTGATTACGGAGATAAAAGAACAGGTATTGCATTTTGCGATAAGCGGGAAATGCTTGCCTCTCCTTATTGTGTTATAAATGAAGCGTATCAGCCAAAGCTCGTTAAAAAGATAGCTGAAATTATTGAAAATGAAAAGCCCGAAACTGTTATTATTGGACTTCCGCGCAATATGGACGGATCTTACGGCTACCGTTGCGACGAGTGTAAATCTCTCGGCGAGGCGCTTAAGGAAACCGTTGATATTCCGGTAGATTATCAGGATGAGCGTATGACAACGGTTATTGCTCACGGAATTCTTTCCGATAACAATGTAAGGGGTAAAAAAAGAAAAGAGCTTGTTGACGCTGTTTCCGCGGTTGAAATTTTACAAAGCTATATTGACGCGCGTCGTAATAAAATGCAATAATTTATAATACCATTTTATATGGTGTTTAATATTCTTAATTGCAGGGTTAAGATTGAGTATTCGTTCTTTTTAATAGTAGCATTCTCAATAATGGTTAATACTACCGAGGTTTTGTATGTTCTCCTTTTTGCGTCACTTCACGAACTGGGGCATATTATTACGCTTTGTTCTTTCGGTTACGTTCCGGACGAAATTGCTCTGTCGTTTTACGGTATTGCTATGAAGCACAGTGCAAAACTGAGCCGAGCAAAAGAGGTTTTGTTTCTATTTTCGGGTGCCGCGGTAAATATTCTGTTTGGATTGCTGAACGTCAAAAAAGATATTAATCTTTCTCTTGCGGTTATAAATCTTTTACCTGCTGTTCCGCTTGATGGAGGCAGAATACTATCGCTGTTTATCAGTGAAAAAGTTATG
The DNA here is from genome assembly GCA_002371215.1 of Ruminococcaceae bacterium UBA3751. Lineage (GTDB taxonomy): Bacteria > Bacillota > Clostridia > Oscillospirales > Acutalibacteraceae > Eubacterium_R. Next base: position 11,364 of record DFGL01000053.1, read on the forward strand.
AGAGTATCAACTGCAATTTCGCTCGTGGCGTTGTTCGCAGTAGCCGTAATGAGTTTAAATTTTACTCTTTTACTGATAGGCGTTTATTTATTGATTTTTTCATATTTTGAGGGAATTTACTGATGATTAAAAAAGAGGTTGAAAAAATTCTTCAATATGTTCAAAAGCCTGCCCGTTATACAGGGGGCGAGCTTAACAGCGTTATAAAAGATGCTGAAAAAGTTGATTTAAGATATGCGTTTTGTTTTCCCGATACATATGAAATCGGTATGTCGCATCTCGGAATGAAAATCCTTTACGGTCTTGTAAACGAGCGCGACGACGCTTGGTGTGAGCGTGTTTTCGCACCTGAAGAGGATATGGAAAACGAAATGCGTAAAAATAACATACCTCTTTTTGCTCTTGAAAGCGGAGATTATATCAGGGATTTTGACATAATTGGATTTACCCTTCAATATGAGCTCTGCTATACCAACGTTCTAAATATGCTTGATTTAGCGGGTATACCTCTTTATTCCCGTGACAGAACCGAGCTTGCTCCGATTATCTGCGCGGGCGGTCCCTGTGCCTGCAATATTGAGCCTATGGCAGATTTCTTTGATATTGTTTTTTTGGGCGACGGTGAGGACAGCACAAAAGAAGTTCTGGACCTTCTTAAAGAATGTAAGAAAAAAGGCTTAAGCAAACTCGAATTTCTTCTTAAAGCAAAAGATATTCAGGGTGTATATGTTCCGTCATTTTATGAACCGGAGTACAATAATGACGGAACCGTAAAAAAGATTAACGTTATAAATAATGCTCCCGAAAAGGTTAAAAAATCCGTTGTTAAGGATTTAAATAAGGTTTATTATCCAAAGGATTTTGTTGTACCGTTTATTCAGGTAGTTCATGACAGAGCAGTTACTGAAATATTCCGCGGATGTATCAGAGGCTGTCGCTTCTGCCAGGCAGGATTTATTTACAGACCGATAAGGGAAAAGAGCGTTGAAACAATTAATAAACAATCCAAAGCACTTATTGAAACAACCGGCTACGATGAGCTTTCGCTTTGTTCGCTTTCAACATCTGACCATTCAAATGTGAATAATATGCTGAGTTCGCTGATTGACTGGACAGTTAAAGACAATATTAATTTATCTCTGCCGTCGCTGAGGGTTGATAATTTTTCGGACGAGCTTGTTGAAAAACTCAAACTAGTAAGAAGAAGCGGGCTCACTTTCGCTCCCGAAGCAGGCACTCAGCGAATGCGCGACGTTATCAATAAGAATATTACTGAGGAAGAGGTTATTAACACCTGTAATAAGGCGTTTGATAACGGATGGACCTCTGTTAAGCTCTACTTTATGATGGGGCTTCCGACGGAAACAATGGAGGACATTGAGGGAATAGCCGACCTTGCTATGAAGGTCGTTCACGCATTTTATAATAACCCTAACAGACAAAAAGGAACAGGTATTCAGGTTTCCGTATCCTGTTCGTCGTTTATTCCCAAACCGTTTACTCCTTTTCAGTGGGAACCTGAGGATACAATGGAGTCGCTTAAAGCTAAACAGGAGCATCTGTTGAAATCTATTCCTTCAAAAAAAGTAAGGGTTTCATATCACGAAACGCCAACCTCGCTGCTTGAAGGCGTTTTCGCGCGAGGCGACAGAAGGCTTTCAAAGGTAATTTATACCGCTTATAAGCACGGCTGTAAGTTTGATTGCTGGGATAACCACTTTAAGTTTGATATTTGGCAGTCTGCTTTTGAGGAAGCAGGGCTTGACCCGTATTTCTACACACAGCGCAGAAGACCTTTTGACGAGGTTTTACCGTGGGACCATCTTGATTACGGAGTATCGCGTAAATTCCTTGAAAAAGAGAATTTAAAGGCGCATAACAATGAGGTAACACCGCATTGCAGGATTAAATGTGCAGGCTGCGGCGCCAATAAGCTCAACGGAGGTAATTGCGATGCGAGAAGTTAGGCTCAGATTTTCTAAGACGGACAGGGCTAAGTATATTTCTCATCTTGATACCAATCGCGTATTTCAGCGTGCGTTTTCAAGAGCTAAAATTAATCTCTGGTTTACGGAGGGATTTAATCCGCACCCCTTTATGAGTTTTTCTCTTCCGCTTTCGCTGGGCGTCGAAAGCCTTTGTGAAAATGTAGATATAAGGCTTCTTGACGATATTACTGACAGTGAGTTGAAATCGCGTATGAACAGCGTTTTGCCTGACGGTATACGAATTATTGACGTGTATGAAAATTTTGTTGACAGCCATCTTATTTACTGCAGCGACTACGTGTATAAGCTTGAATTTAAAGATAATGAGGAAGCTTTAGAGCGTATTAAGTCAGTACTTGATCAGGATGAAATTATGGCACTGAAAAAAGGTAAGCAGGGAAAACGCCGTGTAATGAAAGAAACTGATATTAAAAAGTTCATTATCAGCTACAATATTTCAATAAGAGATACGCAGCTTGTACTCAATACAAGACTGCTTGCGGGTCCTGATAAAAACCTTAATCCTTCGCTTTTGTTCGATACAATTATCCGATTGATTGATATGGATTATGAATGGAAAAGTATATCAAGAATCCGACTTTTAAAGGAAGATTTAACGGATTACAAATAAAAAGATAAAAAAGTTCTTGCATTTTTATATAATTTATGTTATTATATCACAGCATTATTCCGTTGCACCCTTTGCAACGCGTAAAATGTCAGCGTTTCGCATTTTAGTGGATGGTCCAATGTCAGCCTTGATACGAACATCTCATAAATAATTAAGGAGGAATAACAATGGACGCAATCAAATTAATTGAACAGACTTCAATGAAAGAAGAAACTCCTAAGTTCGGCATTGGTGATACAGTAAGAGTATCTGTTAATATCCGTGAGGGTAACAGAGAGAGAATCCAGATGTTTGAGGGTACTGTAATCGCAAAAAGAGGCTCAGGCGTTTCAGAGACCTTTACAGTTCGCCGCCTTTCATACGGCGTTGGTGTTGAGCGTGTTTTCCCGCTTCATTCTCCCAACGTTGTTGACGTTAAGGTTGTTCGTACCGGTAAGGTTAGAAGAGCTAAGCTCTACTATCTCCGTGATAGAGTTGGTAAGGCTGCTAAGGTTAAGGAAGCTCTTAAATAAGTTGAATGATTTACCTCTCTTTTGACAAGAGAGGTATTTTACTATATAATAATAGAAATTTACTGAAGGAGAAATACTATGCCTGATTATATTAAGCAGAACGTTCAATGGTTTCCCGGGCATATGGCGAAAACAAGGCGTCAGATAAAAGAGGCGCTTAGTCTTGTTGACGGCGTTATTGAGCTTGTTGACGCAAGAATTCCTTCGTCTTCTCGCAACCCTGAACTTGACGATATAATCAAGAATAAACCGAGAATAATACTTCTTAATAAATCCGATATTGCCAATCAGACTGCAACGTCAATCTGGCTTCAACACTACAAAGACAAAGGCTACACCGCGCTTGCTGTTGACTGCAGAAGCGGTAGGGGGCTAAATAAGTTTCCTTCAGCAGTAAAAACAGCGCTTAGTACGGTGATTGATCGCAACGAAAACAAGGGAATGGCAAATAAACCGCTCAGACTTATGGTAGTTGGTATTCCTAATACGGGTAAATCATCATTTATTAACAGAATGAGCAAAAGCGCGAAGGCTAAGGTTGCCGATACTGCTGGCGTAACGCGTCAGAATCAGTGGTTTAACGTCGGAAACGGCATAGAGCTGCTCGATACTCCCGGTGTTCTATGGCCTAAGTTTGACGACCCTGAGGTTGGCGATAAGCTTGCTTTTATAGGTTCAGTTAAGGACGAGGTAACAGACAGGGAAACCCTTGCCTGCAGGCTTCTTGAAAGTCTTTCTAAAACAAATCCCGAGGCTATCGTAAACAGATATAAGATTGAAGTAAATGCTGAACTACAGGGTTATGAAATTCTTGAAATGATATGTAAAAAAAGAGGCTTTCTGATTAAAGGCGGCGAGTTCGACTATGAGCGCGCTTCAGTTATTGTTGCCGATGAATTCAGAGCAGGTATGCTCGGAAGAATTACGCTAGAATTACCGTAGGTGAGTTATGATAAGTAATGAAAATATAGACTGGCTGTTTTATGAAAATAACGCAATAAATAAGGGCTATACTGCTGTATGCGGAGTTGATGAGGCAGGCAGAGGTCCTCTTGCAGGACCTGTTTACGCTGCCGCTGTTATTTTGCCTGAGGGTAAGATTATTGAGGGTGTAAACGACAGTAAGAAACTTAGCGAAAAGAAAAGGGAAGCGCTGTTTGACGTTATTAAAACTGAGGCGCTCTCATATAGCATTGCTTCAGCCAGTGCAAAAGAAATTGATGAGCTGAATATTCTTAACGCAACCTATCTTGCTATGAAAAGGGCTGTCGAAGGGCTTGATGTAGCTGCTGATTACGCTTTGATTGACGGTAACAGAATGCCGCCGCTTTCTATTGAGGGCGAAACTGTTATTAAGGGCGACGCTAAGTCCGCCTCAATTGCCGCCGCCTCAATTCTCGCTAAAGTTTCAAGGGACAGATATATGCTTGAGCTTGCGGAAAGGTATCCTCAATATCAGTTTGAAAAGCATAAGGGCTACGGCACAAAGCTTCACTATGAAATGCTTGATAAATTTGGTCCCTCGGATATACACAGACAAACGTTTTTAAGAACCTGGTATGAAAAGAAGAAATGATGGACGGAAAAAAAGCAGAACGAGCTGCGTGTGAATACCTCAGAAAAAAGCGCTATATTCTCCTTGATTATAATTACCGCTCGCGTTTTGGAGAAATAGATTTAATTCTTGAGAAGCGCGAAAGATTTAAAAGTAAATATATCGTTTTTGTTGAGGTAAAAATGAGGGATGAAGCGTCAATAGCAGCACCTAAGGAATTCGTTGATTTTTCAAAGCAACAAAAGCTGATTATGACTGCAAAGGACTATCTCGTTAAAAATAAAACTGATTTACAGCCGCGATTTGACGTTGTTGAGGTCATTTGCAAAAAAGATGGGGATATTTTGGTAAAACATCTTGAAAATGCATTTACAATAAGTTAAAATAAATAAAAAATTTCAGGAGACAGGTATGGAATATACATCAACAAGAAATAATAAGATAAGAGTTTCATCAGCTCAGACTATTTCACAGGGAATCAGCAAAGAGGGCGGACTTTTTGTGCCCTGTTCTTTTCCTCAGTTCAGCCTTGAAACTATTAAAAATATGGTTTCAATGAGCTATATTGAACGTGCAAAGCTTATTCTTAAGGAATATCTTACTGATTTTTCAGAGGACGAGATTAATTACTGCGTTGAGGGTGCTTATGAAGCTTCAAAGTTTTCAAGCAGTAAAATAGCTCCTGTTGTGAACGTTAACAAAAATGAAAATATTCTTGAGCTGTGGCACGGTCCTACCTGTGCTTTTAAAGATATGGCGCTCCAGCTTTTACCTTATCTTATGACCGTTTCTGCTAAAAAGGCTGCTGACGGTAAAACTATTGTAATCCTTGTTGCAACGTCCGGCGATACAGGTAAAGCGGCGCTTGAGGGCTTTAAGAACGTTGAAAATACAAAGATTCTTGTTTTCTATCCCGTTGACGGCGTTTCCGATATGCAGAAGCTTCAGATGGCAACTCAGGAGGGCGAAAACGTTGCCGTTTGTGCAATTAACGGTAACTTTGACGACGCTCAGAGCGCGGTTAAAGCAATATTTACCAATGATGATATTAAGGATAAGCTCGCTGAAAAAAATATGATGTTTTCATCAGCCAATTCTATTAACTGGGGAAGGCTCCTGCCTCAGATAGTTTATTATTTTTCTGCTTACTGCGATATGGCTGAACAGAGAAAAATAAACGTCGGCGATGAGATTAATTTCGTTGTTCCTACGGGTAACTTCGGCAATATTCTCGCTGCTTATTATGCTATAAAAATGGGACTTCCCGTTAAAAAATTAATATGTGCGTCCAATTCAAATAACGTGCTTACGGATTTCCTGACAACGGGTAAGTATAATAAAAACAGAAATTTTTATACAACGACTTCTCCCTCTATGGATATTCTTATATCTTCAAATCTCGAAAGATTGCTTTATCATATCAGCGGAGATAATGACGGTTTAATCAATGAACTTATGGATTCACTCAATTCAAAAGGTGAATATTGCGTTGATGAAAAAATGATTGCCGATATTAAGAAATACTTTTCCGCAGGTTTTGCTACGGAGGGTGACGTAGAAAACACTATAAGAGAGCAGTTTGAGAATTATTCCTATCTTCTTGATACTCATTCGGCTGTAGCTGTAAAGGTGTACTTAGATTATGTAAACAAAACCGGCGACGACGTTCCAACCGTTATTGACAGCACGGCTTCACCGTATAAATTCTCAAAGGCTGTTTTAAACGCTGTAAAGTCCGGCAATATTAATTCTGCCGATGAATTTGATATGGTTGACGAGCTTAATAAAGTAAGCTCGCTTGAAGTTCCTGAACCGCTGAAATCTCTTAAAAATAAGACTGTACGCTTTACTGATGTGTGCAATAAATCCGATATGAGCGAAATGGTGTTCAGGCTTCTTAAACTTTAAAAAAGTTCGGGAGGGAAAGCCCTCCCGTTATCTATTTCATTTCGCAACCGCTTTCGCAGATAAAGGTTTCGCATTTTGTTTCACTTTCATCGGTTGCGGTTTTACATCCTACCTTTATATTTCCTGCGTTGCAGTTATTGTCCTTACTGTGGTAAATGCAGTTTTTAGCATCGCAGGTGATACCTTTGATTTCTTTCACTGTAATCACTCCCTTCATTACTATTATTGATAGATTCCAAGGAGATAAATATGTCAATTTATGCCATTGCCGATACTCATTTGTCTTTTGGCACGAATAAGCCAATGGATAGTTTTCCCGGCTGGAATGACTATGTTTCAAGAATTGAGAATAACTGGAAAAAGCTTGTTACCGATAATGACACTGTTGTAATTGCAGGGGATATAAGCTGGGCAATGAATTTTGACGAGCTGTATGATGACTTTAAGTTTCTTAATGATTTGCCGGGAACGAAAATCATTCTCAAAGGCAACCATGATTACTGGTGGAATACGGTTACTAAACTTAACACTTTTATTGAGAATAACAGCTTTGATTCTCTGAAAATCCTTAATAATAATTCATATGACGTTGAAGGAGTTTCAATCTGCGGAAGCAGAGGATGGATGTTTGAAAGCGAGGAAGAGCATGACGAGCTGATACTTGCAAGGGAAGTGGGGCGGCTTAAATTATCGCTTACAGATGCAAAAAATGATGAAATTATCGCATTTCTTCATTATCCGCCGGTTACTGTTGATACAAAGTGTATGCAGATAATAGACGCGCTTAAAGAATACAATGTTAAGAAGTGCTATTACGGTCATTTACACGGCTCGGCTGCAAGGCTGGCACTTAATGATAACGTTGAAGGAATAGATTTTCAGTTGGTTTCCTGCGATAAACTCGGCTTTATGCCCCTTTTAATAAAAAAATAAGTTGTAATTTATTAATATCTGTGTTATAATGCTTGCGTTGTTAAATTAATATATTAATTAGGAGGTCCGTTATGGCACTTAAATCTTGTAATAAAGTTGATACTAACACTTATGAAATTGAGGTTACCGTTGCTCCCGAAACTTTCGTTGAAGCAACCAAATCCGCTTATATGAAGCAGAGAAAGAATATCCAGATTCCCGGTTTCCGTAAGGGCAAGGCAACTCAGGGTATGATTGAAAAGGTTTACGGCGAAAACGCTTTTTATGAGGACGCTCTTGAAATCGTATTTCCCGTTGCTGTTCAGGAAGCTATTGATGAGGCGGAGCTTAGAGTAGTTGACCAGCCTTATGACCTTGACGTTGCTACAATGAGCAAGGCTGAAGGCATTGAAATGAAAATGAAGCTCACCACTTATCCTGAAGTTAAGCTCGGTAAGTACAAAGGTCTTAAGGCTGAATATCCCGAAACAGAAGCTACTGATGAGGATGTTGAGCAGGAGCTTAAGAATATGCAGGAGAGAAACAGCCGCCTTGTAACAGTTGAGGACAGAGCTGCAGAAATGGGCGACACCGCTGAGATTGATTTTGAAGGTTTCGTTGACGGTGAAGCTTTTGAAGGCGGTAAGGGTGAAAACTTCCCGCTTGAACTTGGTTCTGGTCAGTTTATTCCCGGCTTTGAAGAGCAGGTAGCAGGTCATAATATCGACGAGGATTTTGACGTTAACGTTACTTTCCCCGAGGAATATGAGCCTTCTCTTGCAGGTAAGGACGCTGTGTTTAAATGTAAAATCCACGAGATTAAGCATAAAGAGCTTCCGGAGCTTGACGACGATTTCGCTAAAGACGTTGATGATGAAGTTGATACCCTCGACGATTTAAAGGAAAAGCTTAAAAAGCAGATTAGCGAGCGAAAGAGCGAAACAGCTGCAACAGAGTATGAAAACGCTCTTGTTGACCTTGTAATTGACGGTATGGAAGCTGAAATTCCTGAGTGTATGAATGAGCAGAAGCTTGACGAACTCGTACAGGATTACGGCTACAGAATGCAGATGCAGGGTCTTGATATGAACGTATATCTTCAGTATCTCGGACAGACGATGGAGCAGTTCAAGGAGCAGTTCAGGGAATCAGCTGAAAAGCAGGTTAAAATAGCCCTTGCACTTGAAGCTATCGTTAAGGAAGAGAATATTGAAGCAACTGACGATGAAATTGAAGAGCAGGTAAAGAAGCTTGCCGAGCAGTATGATATGGAAGCTGATAAGATTAAGGAGCTTGTTCCCGCAGACCAGCTTACTCAGGATATTAAAACTCATAAAGCAATTGACTTCATCGTTGACAACGCAAAGAAATAGTTTATTTTGGGAGGCTTGTCCTCCCGAAATTTAAAGAATAAAAGTTACAAAACAGTTAAAAATATTACGAAAAAGAAAGGATAGATATTATGGCATCATTAGTACCTTACGTTATTGAACAGTCAAGCGCAGGCGAAAGAAGCGTTGATATTTTTTCAAGACTTCTTTCTGATAGAATAATTGTTCTCTCTGACCAGGTAGACGATAATACTGCATCACTTGTTGTTGCTCAGCTTCTCTTCCTTGAGAGCCAGGACAGTGAAAAGGATATTTCGCTTTATATCAATTCTCCCGGCGGCTCAGTTACTGCAGGTCTTGCAATTTACGATACAATGAATTATATAAAGTGCGACGTTTCAACAATTTGCGTCGGTATGGCTGCAAGTATGGGCGCCTTCCTTCTTTCAAGCGGCGCTAAGGGAAAGAGAATAGCTCTTCCCAACAGTGAAATTCTTATCCATCAGCCGTTAGTTGGCGGTAACGGAATCACAGGTCAGGCGACTGATGTAGAAATCGCCGCTAAAAACCTTGTTAAAACTAAGGAAAAGCTTAACAGAATTCTTGCTGCTAACTGCGGTAAAGACTACGAAACACTCGTTAAGGATACCGACAGAGATAATTGGATGTCTGCTGAAGAAGCTATGGCATACGGTCTTGTTGATAAGGTAATTGACAAAAGATAAACAGGAGTTTGTTTAATGAGCAGAGATGATAACAGAACTCATATAGAAAGATGCTCTTTCTGCGGCAAAACCGAAAATATGGTTTTTAAGCTTATAGAAGGTCCCGGCGGAGTTTTTATCTGTGATGAATGCGTCGGTTTATGCAACGATTTAATCGGAAACAGCGTAAACTCAACAGCCTCTTCAGCTGATAATGATTTCGTATTGCCTAAGCCGAAAGAGATTAAAGAAAAGCTTGATGAGTATGTAATCGGTCAGGATGACGCTAAAAAGACTCTTTCTGTTGCCGTTTATAATCATTATAAGCGCATATATTATAACGGCGACAGCAGTGACGTTGAGCTTCAGAAGAGTAATATTTTGCTTCTTGGTCCTACCGGCGTTGGTAAAACCCTTCTTGCGCAGACTCTTGCAAAGCTTCTTGACGTTCCGTTTGCCATTGCGGATGCAACAACGTTAACTGAAGCGGGATATGTCGGAGAGGATGTTGAAAACATTCTCTTAAGGCTTATTCAGGCTGCGGATTTTGACGTTGAAAAAGCAGAGCGCGGTATCATTTATGTAGATGAAATTGATAAGATTTCACGCAAGAGTGAAAATCGTTCAATAACGCGCGACGTCAGCGGCGAAGGCGTTCAGCAGGCTCTTCTTAAAATCATTGAGGGAACCGTTTCCAACGTTCCTCCAGGGGGCGGACGCAAGCATCCTCAGCAGGAGTTTATTCAGATTGACACATCCAATATTCTCTTTATCTGCGGCGGAGCATTTGACGGTATAGATAAGATTATTGAAAAAAGGCTCGGCAGAAACTCTCTAGGTTTCGGTTCAGAGCTTGATAAGAACAGAATTGAAAATGACGAGATTGTTCGTAACGTCAATCAGCACGACCTTGTTAAATACGGCTTAATTCCTGAATTAATCGGAAGAATACCCGTTATTGCTGCACTCGATAATCTTGATAAAGACGCACTTGTCAGGATTATGGTAGAGCCTAAGAACTCAATAGTAAAGCAGTACGTAAAGCTGTTTGAAATGGACGGCGTTTCGCTTGAGTTTGAGAGCAAAGCCCTTGAGGCGGTAGCTGACCTTACGCTTGAGAGAAAAACGGGCGCGCGAGGACTCAGAAGTATATTCGAAAGCGTGTTAAACGAGCTTATGTTTACCGTGCCGTCTGATTACACAATTGAAAAGGTGCTTATTACCGAGGATTGCGTTAAAAACGGTACTCAGCCGCTTATCAGAACCAATAAAAAGAGAAAAGCGCGTGAGCTCACAACTGATGATTTAAAGAAAGCATAATTAATTAACCTGTAAGATTTCTTACAGGTTTTTTTATTTTTTACTATACAAAAGAAGTTTTATATTGTATAATATATTTGACAACTATAGAATATAGTTAAGAAAGGAGTAATATTTATGGGTTTAATCAGAGCAGGTGCAGGTGCACTCGGCGGAACATTAGCTGACCAGTGGAAGGAATTTTTCTATTG
>DFGL01000051.1 GCA_002371215.1 Ruminococcaceae bacterium UBA3751
GTTTTTTAACGCAATTATAGCGAAAAAGAGGCGATTTTAGAGCTAACATTCTTTATGATGGGCGCCCCTTTCGAGCCTTTCTTTTATTTATTGCAATATATTCTCTGTTATGTTAAAATTATTATATAAAAATATAAGAGGGTAGTATTATGTATATGAATGATAACGGAAAAATCTGGCTCGCAACGGGCGAAAACAGAGTTTATCTTGAGCCGTCAATGTTAAACCGCCACGGTATGATAGCGGGCGCAACGGGTACGGGCAAAACCGTAACGCTGAAGGTTATTGCCGAGTCCTTTTCAGACCTCGGCGTCCCCGTGTTTATGGCGGATATAAAAGGCGATTTGTCGGGTATGTGTCAGGCTGGATGCGAAAATAAGCATATAAGGCGCTCAATTGATACAATGGGTATTGAAAACTTTAATTACACTTCATATCCCGTCCGCTTTTTTGACGTTTATGCAAAAAACGGCCACCCCGTTCGTACAACGATTTCCGAGATGGGTCCCGAGCTTCTTGCAAGGCTTCTCGGGCTCAATGATATACAGAGCGGCGTCTTAAGAATTATTTTCCGAATTGCCGATGATAAGGGTTTGCTTCTTCTTGATTTGAAGGATTTACGCCTTATGCTTCAGTATGTGGGAGATAACGCGAATGAATTCAAGCTCTCATACGGTAACGTAAGCTCGGCAACGCTCGGAGCAATTCAGCGTGCGCTGTTAACCCTTGAGGACGAGGGCGGCGACATCTTTTTCGGAGAGCCTGCGCTTGAGCTTGCCGATTGGTTTGACTGGGATGCACAGGGCAGGGGAGTTATGAACATTCTTGAGTGTCAGGAGCTTTTCCAGCACCCGCTTCTCTATTCAACCTTCCTTTTGTGGATGCTCACCGAGCTTTACGAAATGCTCCCCGAGGTCGGCGATATTGATAAACCGAAAATCGCATTTTTCTTTGATGAGGCGCATCTTCTTTTCAGGGATGCACCCAAGGCGCTTCTTGAAAAGGTTGAACAGGTTGTTCGCCTTGTGCGTTCAAAGGGCGTTTCAGTCTGGTTTATATCCCAGAATCCCGCCGATATACCTGAAACCGTGCTCGCTCAGATAAGTAACAGAGTTCAGCACGCGCTCAGAGCTTATACCCCAAACGAACAGAAGGCGTTAAGATACGCGGCTAAATCCTTTAGGGAAAACCCTGCTTTTAATACTGAAACCGTTCTTCAGGAGCTCGCAGTAGGCGAGGCGCTTGTTTCCGTGCTTGATGAAAAAGGCGTTCCTACCGTTGTTGAAAGAGCGGGCATTCTTCCGCCGAGAAGTTCAATGAATATAGTTGAAAATGACGTGCTTCAGTCTGTAATAAATGCAAGCCCTCTCTTTGAAAAATATATGGTTATAGTTGACAGGGAGAGTGCTTACGAGCTGTTAAGCGCCCGTTATGACGAGGCTCAAGCACAGACGCAGGAAGAAACAAAACAGCTTGAAGACGAAAAGAAGGAGTTTGAAGCTGAAAAGGAAGAGCTTGAACAGGTTAAGTATGAAACCGAGCTTGATAGGGAACGTGCCAAACTTCAGAAAGAAAGGGAAAAGCTTGAAAAGGAGAGGGAAAAGCTCCGCGAAAAGAGTAAATCCCGAACAAGCTCAAGAAGGCGTACAACCCCAATGAGAAGCGCTGTAAACTCCGCCGCAAACACAGTCGGCAGAGAGATTGGCAAGCAGCTTATCAGAGGCATTTTCGGAACACTTAAATAAAGGACACGATGGATAAAAACTATTACTCTAAGGAATGGGCGCGTATGGTGTCGGGAAAGCTTTATAACGCTGCCGACGCGGGTATAGACGTTCAGCATATAAAGGGAATGTCCCTTTGCGAAAAATTTAATAAAATACCGCTGAAAAAAGCAAAGAAAAAACAGAGGGCGCTTGAAAAGCTTATACCCTCTGCAGTAGGCAAGCAGCTTGTCGTTTTTGCCCCGTTTTACTGTGAATACGGTCAGAATATAACCGTCGGCAAAGGCTGTTTTGTAAACTATAACTGCATTTTTCTTGACTGTGCGCCGATTACTCTCGGCGATTTCGTGTGGCTCGGTGCAAATATCACTTTGGCAACGCCGATGCACCCGTTTTTAAGCGATGAGCGGATTTTCAGGGAGTATCCGGACGGTTATCACGACCTTGAATATACAAAGCCGATAACTATTAAGGATAACTGCTGGATTTGCTCGGGCGCAACAATCTGCGGCGGCGTAACCGTCGGCGAAAATAGTATCGTAGCAGCGGGCGCGGTAGTTACAAGGAACGTTCCGCCTGACAGTATCGTAGCCGGAGTACCTGCAAAAGTTATACGCACACTTGATGAAAACGACAGAATAAATGTCTGGGATACTTATATCAAAAACGAAATGCCGCTGTCCGTTCGTGACAGAAGCAAGGGAGAACAAAATGAAGGATAAAAACAAGGTTGCTTTAACCCCGCCAATGGGCTGGAACAGCTGGGATTGCTACGGCGCAGCGGTAAACGAGGAACAGCTTCTCGGAAATGCAGAATATATGCGCGATAACCTGAAAAAATACGGCTGGCAGTATGTTGTCTGCGACATTCAGTGGTATGAGCCCAAGGCGAAGAACAATGATTATAACAATTTTACAGAGCTTTGTATGGATGAGTATTCGCGTCTTATCCCCGCTGAAAACCGCTTCCCGTCCTCGAAAAACGGAATAGGCTTTAAAGCGATAGCAAATAAAATTCATGCGATGGGGCTGAAGTTCGGAATACATATTATGCGCGGTATTCCACGCCAGGCAGTGCATAGGAATACTGCAATTCTCGGTACGGACATAACCGCAAGGCAGATTGCCCACCATTTTTCCGTCTGTCCGTGGAATACTGATATGTACGGCGTAAATACCAACGCAAAGGGCGCTCAGGAATACTACAATTCCCTGTTTTCTATGTACGCCGAATGGGGCGTTGACTTTGTTAAAATAGACGATATAGCAAACACGGAGTTTAAGCCGTATGACCCGTATTCTGCAAAATCAGAGATTGAAATGATAAGAAGAGCGATAGATAACTGCAATCGCGATATTGTGCTCTCTCTTTCCCCGGGACCCGCCCCGATTGAAGCCGCAGAGCATCTTTCCGAATATGCTAATATGTGGCGCCTTACGGGCGATTTCTGGGACGACTGGGGCAAACTGCTTGAGATGTTTGATAAAGCTAAGCAGTGGTATCCCTACGTTAAAGAGGGCTGCTGGCCCGATTGCGATATGCTTCCGCTCGGAAATATATCAATTAACGGTACCTGCCACGGACCGCAGAACAGAATGTCTCAGTTTACCCGCGATGAGCAGATAACGCTTATGACGCTTTGGTGCATTTTCCGCTCTCCGCTTATGTTCGGCGGTGAAATGCGCAATAACGATGAATTTACCCTCAGCCTTATTACAAACGACGAGGTTATCGCGGTTAATCAGAAATCGCATTCCGCCCGCCCCGTATATGAAAAGGACGGAATAATTATCTGGCAGGCAGAAAGCGAAAAAAACAATCCGCTTCTTGCTGTATTCAATACCAACGATAAGCCTCAGGAGGCTGAAATTGACCTCGTTTCGCTCGGGCTTAATAGCGAATATACTCTCAGGGATTTATGGGCAAAAAAGGACTGCAAGAGTGTAAAAGGCGCTTTCTCAGCTTCGCTCAACCCCCACGGCGCAAAACTTTTTGAATTGAAATAAACAAAAAGCACTCGGAAGAGTGCTTTTTCTTTTTGGCGAAAGTACAAGTATCTTTCGCCGTGTTAATTACGCGGCTTCTTATCCCGCCTCATAATAAAAACACCGACCCAAAGGTCGGTATTTTTATTTGGCGGAGACGGTGGGATTCTCTTCGGGGCAACGAAACAGTCCACCGGACTATTGCTCCCGATGAGCTGCGCCCTGCGGGCTGGCTAATCGGTGTTTCGTTTCTCACCCACCGTACGAAGAAAAAGAAGAAGCCCGACTTGCGCCGAGCTTCTTCTTTTTGGCGGAGACGGTGGGATTCGAACCCACGTGCCCGTTAAGGCAAACGCATTTCGAGTGCGCCCCGTTATGACCACTTCGATACGTCTCCGAATATATAAAACTCAAAAGAGTTTGTTTGTTATTACGCTATCTGACGGGGCCGCCCCGTTATGTCCTGTTGCGGTGCCCAAAAAATTCATCGCAAAGAATTGCTTGAATTTTTTGACCGCTGCCACTCCTTATTGCTCGCTTCATCTGCCGCAGGCAGCGCTCGCAAACGTCCCCACTTCGATACGTCTCCGTATAAAATTTGCTTGATTATTGTAGCAAAATAAAATGTATTTGTCAATTACCAATATTTATGTTATTATATGATTTATAAACTATTCAGGAGCAGACTATGATTGCAATTGTTGATTACGGCGCAGGTAATCTCAACAGCGTTAAAAAGGCGCTTGATTATATCGGCGCCCAAAGCGTGATTACCTATGACAAAAAGACTATTGAAACCGCTTCCCACGTTATTCTTCCGGGCGTTGGCTCTTTCGGAGACGCTATGGAATCAATGCGTGCAAGAGGGCTTGAGGAAACGGTTAAAAAATCCGCCGACGGCTCTAAGCCTTTTCTCGGAATCTGCCTCGGTTTGCAGCTTCTTTTTGAAGAGAGCGAGGAAAGCCCGGGAGCCAAAGGTCTCGGTATATTTTCGGGAAGTATCAAAAAAATCCCCTGCGTTGACGGTTTGAAAGTTCCCCATATGGGCTGGAATTCCGTTAAGCTTACCCAAAATAACGGAATATTCAGCGGAATAAATGACGAGAGCTATTTCTATTTTGTTCACTCCTACTATCTCAGCGGCGCCGATACTGAGGCTGCCGTTACGGATTACGGAGTGAAAATTCAGTGCGCTGTTCAGAAGGGGCTTGTTGCGGCAACACAGTTCCACCCTGAAAAAAGCAGCGAGGCAGGGCTTATGCTTCTGCGTAACTTTGCGGAGGTGTAAACTATGTATGCTAAGCGAATTATCCCTTGTCTTGACGTTAAAAACGGAAGGGTTGTAAAGGGCGTATCCTTTGTAAATCTGCGCGACGCGGGGGACCCCGTTGAATGTGCGGCGGCTTACGATAAGCAGGGTGCGGACGAACTCGTTCTCCTCGATATTATGGCGAGCCACGAGGGGCGCTCAACTATGATTGATATTGTAAGGCGCGTTGCCTCTCAGGTGTTTATTCCGTTTACCGTAGGCGGCGGAATAAGAACGGTTGAGGATTTCAAAGAGCTTCTCCGTGCGGGAGCGGATAAAATCTCCGTTAATTCCGCAGCGGTTAAAAATCCTGATTTGATTAATGAGGCGGCTTATAAATTCGGCTCGCAGTGCGTTGTCTGTGCAATAGACGCAAAGCGCAGAGAAGGCGGCTGGGAGGTTTATCTCAACGGCGGCAGAGTACCAACGGGTATTGACGCCGTAGAATGGGCTAAGGAAGCCGTAAGCCGCGGAGCGGGGGAAATCCTTTTAACCTCAATGGATTGCGACGGTCAGAAATCAGGCTATGACGTTGAACTCACAAGGGCTGTCAGTGAAGCGGTAGGCGTACCCGTTATCGCCTCGGGCGGCGCAGGAAAGGCGGAGCATTTCCTTGACGTTTTAACAAACGGTAAGGCTGACGCAGTGCTCGCCGCAAGCCTGTTTCACTTCAACGAGCTCCCCGTCCCCGAGCTCAAAAATTATTTAAACAGCGAGTGTATCCCCGTTAGATTATAATATGTTAATTAATATTAATAAATTCCCCCTTGATACAGGGGGGATTTTTTTGTATAATAGAACCATGTTATCTTGGGAAAGTATATCTAATGCGGACTTTCCCTTATCGGTGGTGAAAAAATGCTTGGAAAATATGTTAGAGTCAAGGTGGTTAAGCCTATAGGCTCTGATGATGAAGCAGACTACACCTATCCGCTTAATTTCGGTACTGTTTACGGAACTGAAAATCAGAAGGCTTTTATTATGGGAATTCATCATCCCGTCCGTAATTTTGACGGAAGGGTAATAGCGATTCTTTCAAACAAAAAGTTAAAAAGCTATATATGGATAGTTGCGCCTAAAAGCACTCGCTTCATTATCAACGATATAAAGGAATATATTAATATTGAAAAGGACTTTGCGGGCTACACGCTTGACTGTCTTTATGAAAGCAGCTGCGGCGCTGTTGTTTACAGGGATATCCGCGGCGAGGTAAGGTATCTTCTTATAAAAAACAAACGCTCTGCTCACTGGGGCTTCCCGAAGGGGCATATTGAAGAGGGCGAAACGAAGAAGGAAACCGCGTACCGCGAGGTATTGGAGGAAACGGGAATTCATATCAGTATTATTGACGGCTTTGAATGTGTTTCAAGGTATAAGATAAGGGACAGGATTGAAAAAACCGTATCCATCTTCGTCGGTACAACAAAGGATACCTCAACCGTTATTCAGGCGTCGGAAATAGAGGATTATATCTGGCTTACCTTTGAAAAGGCTATGAATCTTCTCAAGTTTGAAAACGATAAAAATATCCTTAAATCCGCCCACGAATTTTTAAACGATAATAACTATATTTAGGAGTTAGTATATGCAGGAAATATGTCATGCAATACAGGAGTTTTTAACCGCTCACGGTATACCCGACTGGCTTGTTGTTTTCATTATATCCTTAATGCCCGTTCTTGAATGCAGGCTCGGAATGTTTACGGCGATAGTTCTTCTCGGAATGAATCCGTTTGTAGGCTTCATTATAAGCTTTCTCGGCAATATTCTTCCTATACCGTTTATTCTTATTCTGATTAATAAGATTTTTGAGCTTCTTAAAAAAATACCGTATGTTAACAAGCCGATTTACTGGCTTGAGGAGCATACGCTTAAAAAGAAGGATAAGATTGATAAGTACGGCATCTGGGGGCTTTTGCTGTTCGTTGCAATCCCTCTCCCCGGTACGGGCGGCTGGACGGGCGCTCTCCTTGCCTCGCTTCTCAATCTTGATAAGAAAAAAAGCTTCGGCGTTATTGCAATCGGCGTTTTTATTGCAGGGTTAATTATTACTGTTTTGAGCCTGATTGTAGGCAACGCAGTATTCGGTTGATAAAATGATTAGGGAATTAGATTATCTCGTTACTCTGTGCCGTGCCCATATTTTCGGTGAAAGTATAACGCTTGACGAAACGCTGAATTTTGAAAAGCTTTATATGGTGGCAAGCCGTCATAATCTCAGCCCGCTTGCATATGCGGTGATTAATACGTCTGAGAATAAGAACATAGTGCCAAAAAACGTTTTTTCGGCTTTTGAAAACGATTTTTTTGAATCTGTAGTTCGCTACGGTATTCAGAAAACTGTTATGGACGAGCTCAGCGACCTCCTGTCCGAAAATAAAATACCGCATATATTCTTTAAAGGCGCTGTAATTAAAGAGCTCTATCCCGTACCTGAAGCCCGCGTTATGGGCGACGTAGACGTTCTTATTAACGCTAAGGACAGGGACGCCGTAAAGGCGTTGCTTATAGAATCAGGTTTTGAGTGCGAAAAGGAAAACGGTCCCGTATATAATTACAGAAAAGACAACGTCCTGATTGAAATGCATACTAAAATAATCAGCGGCAGGGTAGGCTCAAGCAATGCTGAGAAGTATTTTGAAAACGCCGTTTCCTTTGCGGAATTCAACGGTTTTACGGGAGCGCTGGAAAGCAATTACCACTTTGCGTATCTTATAGCTCATATTGCCCACCATTTCTGGTTTTACGGTGCCGGAATCAAGCTTATCGTTGATTTGGCGGTAATTCTCAGGAATTGCAGTATTGATATATCAGAGGTGCTCTCAATTCTCTCTGAAGTCGGGCTTGAGGATTTTGCAAAGGTTATTCTCACCCTTTGCAGTAAATGGT
This sequence comes from Ruminococcaceae bacterium UBA3751, assembly GCA_002371215.1. Classification (GTDB taxonomy): domain Bacteria; phylum Bacillota; class Clostridia; order Oscillospirales; family Acutalibacteraceae; genus Eubacterium_R. The sequence continues at coordinate 7,909 of DFGL01000051.1, forward strand.
TTATGACCGATACCGATTTCGGCTCAGATACCTCAAAAACAGAGGAATTTCTTCTAAGCTACGGCGCTTTCGGTAACGTTAACCGAAACAATGCCGCGGTTATTGAGCGTAAAGAACTTGAGGAGGGCAAAGCCCCTAACAGCCTTAAAACTAAACTCAGGCTTTTGTTCCCGCCATATGAAAAGCTCAAAAATATTGATTATATAAGTTTTATTGAGGGCAAGCCTTATTTAACCCCTGCAGCGTGGGTATACAGGTTTTATTATAATTTTAAATACAAGAGGAGCTTTGTAAAAAACTCCGTAAAAGCAATCGGCAGTGATGAAACAAAGGGCGACGCCGAAAAGGAATTCGCCTATTTTAAGGAGATTGGATTATTATGACAGGTGCTTTAGTAGTTATTATTTCAATTCTTGTAATTCTTATCCTTGCTTTTGCAACATGGTTCTTGGCTATGAAGGCAGACGGAAAATGTCCGCTTTGTATGATTAAGGCAATAGGAAGGAAAAAGCTGACAATTGATTTAAGCGATGTTCCCGATTATGAAAACGGCAACAAGCTTCCCATTATGGGTTGGTCAAGCTGGAATACCCTGCGCCATCATATAAGCGAGGAGAGTATTTATGACAGCGCCAAGGTGCTTGTTGATACAGGACTTGCCGACGCAGGTTATCAGTATGTTAATTTGGATGACTGCTGGCAGAGCTCAATGCGCGATGAGGACGGCAAGCTTCAAGGCGACCTTGAAACCTTCCCCTCGGGTATTGAAGAACTCTGCAGAAGAATAAACGCTCTCGGGCTGAAAATGGGGCTTTATTCCTCAAACGGAAGTCATACCTGCGAGGATTTGCCCGCCTCTCTCGGTAACGAGGAGCTCGATGCAAAAACTATCGCTTCGTGGGGCGTTGAATATCTTAAATACGATTTTTGCCACCATAAAAAGCTCAGCGGTTCAACTCCTATTATTGAGTATATAGACCTCAGCCGTAAAGGTCACCACGCTGAATACACCCTTCGTCCCGAAAAGGCAAAGTTTACGGGCAGAGCAAGGGTAGTAAAGGCTAAGGATTTACCGACGGGTAAGGGTATAGGCTATCTTAACCATGGCGCAGGCACAGCAACCTTTGAACTTGAGGTTGAAAGCGGCGGCATTTATGTAATGACTATCCACAGCAATAAAAACTGGATTAACTTCAAGCGCTATATGCAGGTTATTGTTAACGGAAAGCTCTATGAGGCACATTTCCCCTCAGGTCACTCTTTCTCGCCCGATGCACGTCTTCAGATTGAGGTAAGGCTCAGAAGCGGCGAAAATACAATTAAACTCTGCAACCCCGTTGTTACGTCCGCCGACAGCGAATATATTCAGTATAAGAGAATGGGCGACGCGCTCAAAAACGCGTCAAAGGAATGGGCTGCATATACCCATACAGAGGAAAAGCCCATTACCTATTCAATCTGTGAATGGGGCTGGGGCAACCCGTGGAACTGGGGTGCCAAGGCAGGCAATATGTGGCGTACAACTATGGATATCAACGCGGGTTGGCACAGCATAGTTTCGCTTTACAGAAAAACGCTTAAACTCTATAAATTCTCATCTCCCGGTCACGTTAACGACCCCGATATGCTCGAGGTGGGTAACGGAAAGCTTACTCCTGAGGAAAATAAATCCCATTTTACTCTGTGGTGTATGCTTGCGGCTCCGCTCGTTCTCGGTAACGATATCAGAAAGCTTGAGGACGGCTCAAAGAAAAGCTCAATTATTTTAAGTATATTAACAAATAACAGCCTTATTCTTATTGACCAGGACCCGCTTGTTAAACCGGCAAAGCTTATTAAGCGCAGCGGCGGCGTTGATATCATTGCGCGCCCGCTTTATAACGGAGATATTGCGGTCTGCTTCTTTAACAATACAGGCAATAAAAAGCCCGTCGATATTAATATTGACGAGCTCTGCGAGGATGAGTATCTGGGTTTCAGGCGCTCAAACAGAGGCTATGAAATCCACGACTTATGGTCTGATAACAGAGTTAACAATACTAAAATTTCAACAGGCGTTCCAAAGCACGGAGTAAAGGTATTCCGTATTTCTAATTAAATCAAAATAAATAAAAACCACGGCTGAGCCGTGGTTTTTTCTTATACGTTTTCAATTATTAAATCGGCAAGCTCTTCAAGCTCTTTTATGTTTTCTTCGGTGAGTCTTGTTTTTATAGAAACAGTCTTATCAAGAATCGTTATATTCTGCATTGCCTCAAATTCCGCCTTCATTGTGCGGATTGCGCTCGGTGCCCATGAGGTGTTTTCAACAAGGGCAACCTTTCTGTTCTGGAAAGCCTTGTGCTTTAAGTGATGAATGTAATCGCTCATCGGTGCGAAAACGCCGCCGTCGTAGCTTGAAGCCATACAGAGCAGTACGCTGTGGCGGAAGCCGTCCTCAACGCTCTCCGCCATATCCTCACGGCAGAGGTCTGCCATTGCAACTCTCGGGCAGCCCTTCTTTTCAAGAATTTCCTTCATCTTCTCAGCTGCCTCAAGCGTATTTCCGTGGATTGAAGCGCAGGCAATGAATACGCCTCTGTCCTCAGGCTCATAAGCTGACCACGTGTTGTAAAGCTTCATAACCTCAGGGATTGTATCTGTAAGAATCGGACCGTGAAGCGGGCAGATAACCCTGATATCGAGCGCTTCAGCCTTTTTGAGAAGTGCCTGAACCTGTTTTCCGTATTTGCCCACAATGTTGAAATAATAGCGTCTTGCTTCGCAGGACCAGCCCTCGTCAGCGTCAACCGTTCCGAATTTACCGAATGCGTCTGCTGAAAAGAGAACGCCGTCCTTGCTGTCGTAGCTTACCATAACCTCGGGCCAGTGTACCATAGGCGCCGTAAAGAAGGTGAGGGTGTGTTCACCGAGGGAGAGCTCATCCTTCTCCTTAACCGCTGTAACTCTTGCAGCGTCAACGTCAGCAAACTGAGGAAGCATTCTGAGCGCGTTCGCCGTCATAATAAGCTTTGCGTTCGGATATTTCTTTGCAAACTGCTCAATGCCGTAGCTGTGGTCGGGCTCAAGATGATGAACAATAAGGTAATCGGGAGTCCTGCCGCCGAGCGCCTCTTCGAGATTTTTCTCCCAGCGTTCGTATGCGATTTTGTCAACGCTGTCGCAAACCGCAATTTTTTCGTCAATAATAACGTATGAGTTATAAGCCATACCCTTTTCAAGCATATACTGCGACTCAAAAAGGTCAATATCATAATCGTTTACGCCGATATATTTAATGCTGTCTGAAATTTTAATGTCCATTGTTTTTCTCCTTAAACTGAATTAGTACTATATTACAATATTTCTCTTAGTATTTCAATAATATTTGCTAAATTTTTAATTATATGGTAATATAAAAAAGGTGATAAGATGGATATTAAGGATGTTGTAAAACAGTTTGGCTTTGAGGGTGAGCTTAAAAGCGTTAACGAGTTCGGCTCGGGGCATATCAATAAAACCTATATTGCGCTTTATGACTGTAACGGTAATGAAAAGCGTTACGTCGTTCAGGAGATAAATACCGCTGTATTCAAAGACCCTGAAGGGCTTATGGAAAACGTTTTCGCGGTAACCGAATACCTTAAAGAGATTATCGCTGAAAACGGCGGAAATCCCGAGCGTGAAACGCTTAGCTTTATCCGTACGCGCGACGGAAAAATGTACTATGAAACCGAGGAGGGAAGGTGTTTTCGCGCCTATGTTTTTGTTGAAAACAGCGTGAGTTATGACAGTGCTGACACTCCCGAACTTTTCGGAAAAAGCGGAGCGGCGTTCGGCAAATTTCAAAATATGCTCGCTGAATTTCCCGCCGAAACGCTTAATGAAACTATTCCGAATTTTCATAATACCGCGTGGCGTTTTGAAAACGAATTTCTTCAGTCTATTTTTGCGGCAAGCAACGAGCTTCTCAGCGAGTGCGAGGATGATATTGAATTTGTTACCGCAAGGCGGGACGATATGTCCGTTCTCTCTGATTTACTTGAGGACGGAAAGCTCCCGCTGAGAGTAACTCATAACGATACAAAGCTTAACAACGTTATGTTTGATGAGGATACAAACGAGTGCGTATGTGTTATAGACCTTGATACCGTTATGCCGGGACTTGCGCTTTACGATTTCGGGGACAGCATACGCTTTGGCGCAAGCACAGCCGCCGAGGATGAACAGAATCTTGATAACGTCAGTCTTGACCTTGATTATTTCAAGGCATATGTCCGCGGTTATCTCAGCGAGGCGGGTGAAACGCTTACTCAGGAGGAAAAACACTACCTCGCTTTTTCGGCTAAGCTTATGACTCTTGAGTGCGGTATGAGATTTCTGACCGATTATCTTAACGGCAATATCTATTTCAAAACAAAATATGATAAGCATAACCTTATCCGTGCGAGAAACCAATTTAAGCTCGTTGAGGATATTGAAGGTAAGCTTGATGAGATGAACAGAATTGTCCGCTCTATTGATTTGGAGTTTAAGGCTAAGCACCTGTTTCAGTAAAAGTATATAACGGCGTTTTTTGCCTAAAATATATATAAACTATGAAAGGACGATGAAACTATGAGCAAGTATTCAGGAACACAGACAGAAAAGAATTTAAGAGCTGCTTTTTCCGGCGAAAGCGAGGCAAGAAATAAGTATACCTATTTTGCTTCAAAGGCTAAGAAAGAGGGGTTTGAGCAGATTGCTGCGCTCTTCCTTAAAACTGCAGATAATGAAAAGGAACACGCAAAAATGTGGTT
>DFGL01000035.1 GCA_002371215.1 Ruminococcaceae bacterium UBA3751
TTTTGTCCCTAAAAGCATTAAAAATTCCCTGCATACGCGAGTATGCAGGGAATTTTGTAATACATTTATGAACTAAAATTACTTTGTCAAAACTGCTTTGCATCCTAAAATCAGCAGATTTTTTGTCAGAACAAAGCACAAATGTCCGTTTGGGCTGACGCCCTAATGGACATTTTAATGTAGTTATGGCGGAAAAGATGCGATTTTTGGACTAACATTCGTTATCGCACCTCGCCTTTGGAATGAGTGAGCTTTTTATTTTCAATTAATCGGCATAAAGCGTATCCCGCCAAATAGCCCGCATAGTTAAGCACGACGTCGTCAACATCGACGTTTCCGCATTTAAAAACGTACTGATATCCTTCAAAAATGAGCGGCAGGAAAAGCCCGATAATCAGCATAACGGGGAGCGGAAGCTTCTTTATTGCTCTTATTATAAACGGCAGCGGCATAATAATAAATACGTTACCGAAGCATATCAGCGAAGTGTACAGATTATTCATCGGGTCGTTGAACACAGCCTTAAAAAACTTCAGCGTTCCGTTTCCGAAAACAAAGTTCGTAGTAAGTTCGTACGACTCAGGCTGTCTTATAAAAGCAACGTAGATTATCAGCAGGTACATTGGTATAAACGCCAACCAAAAGCGCCTGTAAAACTTATTAAACCATTTTCCTGAAAACGCTAAATTACCTAATAAAACGCCAAGGTTAGTTATCGAATAAACTACGCCGAACCATAAAAGATAACCGTAGTTATAAAGAAAATTCCGTGTTATAAAATACTCAATATACGCGGCTGCTCCAACAGTTATCATCATTATAGGTACAAAAACAGTAAACAGCTTTTCGTTATCTCTGTTTATGTAAACAAGGATTACCATTAAGAGTAAGATTATAATGTACCTTGAGTAAATAAAGAAAATATCGTGAAAACCGAAATAAAAGTTTTTAACGCTGTAGGAGGATGAAATCATTCCGAGGGTGTAAAGCGCAGCAAAAAGTATTGCCGAAATAATGCTTACAGCCTTTTTCATAATTTCATCCTCCTTTTAGTTTTATTTTACAACCTTAGCAAAAAGCTCATCTCTTGTAAGTCCTGATTTTCTTGAGATTTCATCAAACGGTGCAACTCTGATTATCTTGCCGTCATATTTTGAAACGAGAACCTTAGCTTTTTTGCCGTCAATTTCTATTCCTTCAACGCTGAACTGCTCCTTGAGCGGTACCTGCTTTTTCATATTTGCCTTTTCGGTTAGCGCGCCTGTCGGGCAGAGCTGAACGCAGAGTCCGCAGCTGTTACAGTTTGTCTCATTCAGCGGAAGCGAGAATGCAGGGCCAACGTCTGTTGTAAAGCCTCTGCCGAGCAGTCCGATTGACGACAGGTTCATAACCTCACGGCAGGAGCGAACGCAAAGCCCGCAAAGAATGCATTTTGAGTTATTTCTCTCTATAAAAGCGTTCTCATCGCGGTTATATTTCTGAGGCATATCTCCCGCAAAGCGTGAAGGTTCAATATCATATCTCTGTGCAACGTTTAGCAGCTTGCACTTAAAATATTCGCGGCAGCCGCATTCAAGGCAGCGCTCAGCCTCAGCCTTTGCCTCATCCTCTGTATAACCGAGGCAAACCTCGTCGAAGTTATTCTTTCTGTAATCAGCGTCAAGGACCTTAGGTCTCTTTCTGCTGTTCTTTTCTCTGTCGGAATAGTCGATAGTTTCCTCGTTGCGTTTGCTGATGTACGGAACTCTCGTCTCAAAGCTCTCGCCGTTAAGATAAGCGTCAACAGCTTTAACGCATCGGTCAGCCTCTCCGATAGCCTCAATTGCAATGCCTGCGCCCTTGTTTGTAGCGTCGCCGATAGCGAATACTCCGTCAAGGTTTGTTGCAAAGCAGTCCTCGTCAGCTTCAATGTTGCCCCAGTCGTTGAGCTTAATTTCGCTTACGTCCTCGGCAACGAGCTTCTGACCGATAGCCATAATCACGCTGTCAAGCGCAATTTCTTCGGTTTTGCCCTCAATCGGTACGGGTCTGCGCCTTCCCGAAGCGTCAGGCTCGCCGAGCTCCATAATCTGAAGCGTAGCGGATTTAAGAACTCCGTTCTCGCCGTTGAAGGAAATCGGATTGGTGAGGAATTTGTAAATTACTCCTTCCTCCTCAGCCTCTTCAATTTCTATCTCATCAGCAGGCATCTCGTTTCTTGTTCTTCTGTATATAACGTAAACGTTTTTTGCTCCGAGTCTTACGGCAGTTCTGCAGGCGTCCATTGCAGTGTTTCCGCCGCCGCAAACGGCAACGTTTTCACCGATATTAACCTCTTCGCCTTTAATAACCTTGCGGAGAAAATCAATACCGCCGATTACGCCCTTCAAGTCCTCGCCGGGAGTTCTCATTGAGCTTGATTTCCATGCGCCAACGGCAACTATAACTGCGTCATAGAAGGATTTAAGCGAAGCGATAGTAAAGTCCCTGCCGAGCTTAAGGTTGTTAGCCATTTTAACGCCGGTTTTTTCTATAAGCTCAATCTCTTTGTCGAGTATATCCTTTGGCAGTCTGTATTGAGGAATACCGTAGCGGAGCATACCGCCCATCTTTTCCATCATATCGTAAATAACTACCTCATGACCGAGCTGAGCAAGGTAATACGCCGCTGAAAGTCCTGCAGGACCGCCGCCGATAATCGCAACCTTTTTGCCTGTCGGCGCTGCTTTCTTCGGTATATATTTTTCGCCGTTAAGGTCATAGTCTGCAGCGAAGAACTTAAGCTGAGCAATGCTTATCGGCTCCTCAACGTTTTGTCTTCTGCACGCTTTTTCACATGGGTGAGGACAAACTCTGCCGATTGCCGCCGGTAGCGGAATTCTGTCTTTGATGAGCTTGTTTGCAGCTTCATATTCGCCGTTTGCAATAAGCCCAACGTAACCCTGACAGTCAGTATTGGCAGGGCAGGCGAGCTTGCAGGGAGCAACGCAGTCGCCGTCGTGGGCGGACATCAAAAGCTCCATTGCAATCTTTCTTGATTTAATAACTCTCTCGCTCTCGGTGTTGATTACCATTCCTTCGTTTACCTTAGCTGAGCAGGAGCGGAGAAGCTTCGGTATACCCTCAGCCTCAACAACACAGAGTCCGCAGGCACCGTAAACCTCAACAGCGCTGTCATAGCAAAGCGTGGGTATATCAATCCCTGCGTTTCTTGCCGCCTCTAAAATAGTGGAGCCCTCAGGAGCCGTGATTTTTTTGCCGTTTATTGTTAAATTAATCATTTTTCTCCCTCCTTACTCCTTAACTACTGCGCCGAAACGGCATACAGTATAGCACTTACCGCATTTGATACACTTGTCTGAATCAATCTCGTGCGGCTGTTTAACCTGTCCGCTGATAGCGTCAACGGGGCAATTCCTTGCGCAGAGCGTACAGCCGACGCATTTATCTTTATTGATGCTGTATGTGATTAAATCCGAGCATTCGCCCGCAGTGCATTTTTTATCCTGAATGTGCTGAACGTATTCGTCTTTGAAATACTTGATTGTCGTTAATACGGGGTTCGGCGCAGTCTGTCCGAGTCCGCAAAGCGCGCCGTCTTTAATTGCGTAGCACAGCTCCTCAAGCAGCTCAACGTCACCGTCTTTGCCTTCGCCCTTAGTAATTCTTTCAAGAATTTCAAGCATTCTCTTTGTGCCTATACGGCAGTGAATACATTTTCCGCAGCTCTCCTTAGCGGTGAAATCAAGGAAGAATTTCGCCATACCAACCATACAGGTGCTGTCATCCATAACAACCATACCGCCGGAGCCCATTATAGCGCCCGTTGCACCGAGAGCTTTGTAATCAATTACCGTATCAAGAAGCTCTGCTGGAATACATCCGCCCGACGGACCGCCCATCTGAACAGCCTTAAAAGGCTTGTCGTCCTTAATACCGCCGCATATATCAAATATAACGTTTCTAAGCGTTTTGCCCATAGGTATTTCAACGAGTCCGCTGCGCTTTACCTTGCCCGTAACGGCAAAAACCTTCGTGCCCTTTGAACCCTCTGTTCCCATTGCAGAAAACGCTTCGCCGCCGTTATTAATAATCCAACCGACGTTAGCAAAGGTCTCAACGTTGTTGATGTTTGACGGTTTGTGCCAGAAACCTGACTGAGCAGGGAAGGGAGGCTTAAGCCTCGGCATTCCTCTGTGACCTTCAAGGCTCTCTATAAGCGCGGTTTCCTCGCCGCAAACGAATGCGCCCGCACCTGCTTTAATATAAAAGTCGCAGGAAAAGTCTGTACCGAAAATATTATTTCCTATAATACCTTTTTCTTCAGCCTGTTTAATTGCTCTTTCAAGACGCTTTATTGCAAGGGGATACTCCGCTCTTACGTAAACAACAGCGTGCTTAGCGCCGATAGCGTAAGCTCCGATAAGCATACCCTCAATAAGATTATGCGGGTCGCTCTCGATAACCGCTCTGTCCATAAACGCACCCGGGTCGCCCTCGTCAGCGTTACAGATGAGGTATTTTCCCTCGCCTTCGCTCTGCCTTGCAGCATTCCACTTAAACCACGTCGGGAAGCCTGCGCCGCCGCGTCCTGCGAGCCCTGAAACCTTTATCGTTTCAATAACGTCCTCGGGACTCATATCGCACACTGCTTTTTTCAGCGCGGTATAACCTCCTGCCTCAGTATATGCGTCTATTTCCTCGGGATTGATTAAACCGCAGTTTCTAAGCGCGATTCGCGTCTGTTTATTTAAAAACTCGTTGTCCGCTTCGGAAACTAGCAGCTTTTCAATAGCTTCCTTGTTGCCGTTTTCTATATAGTTTGAAATGGCTTCAGCGTCGTTTTCCGTAACCTTAACAAGGCGCGTGAGCGAGCCGTTATCCTCGTAAATATCAACAATCGGCTCAAGGTAACACATACCTATGCAGCCTGTAATTGATATATCGGTTTTAACGTTTGCTTTAATCAGCGCCTGCCTAACCTTTTCAGCGCCCGCGGCAATACCGCAGGAGCCCTGACCGATAACTATTTTCATACTGCAGCCTCCCTTAATTCTTTAAGAATTTTCTTTGTCTTATCAGGCGTAAGAGAGCCGTAAGTGTCGTCGTTAATCATCATAACGGGGGAGAGTGAGCAACAGCCGAGACACGCAACGCATTTAAGCGAAAACAGTCCGTCCTCAGTAGTTCCTCCGTCGTCGATTCCAAGCTCATCACGGATAGTCTGCAGAATAAGTTCAGACGAGTTTACGTGGCAGGCCGTTCCCTGACAAAGCATAATAAGATATTTTCCGACGGGCTCAAAGCGGAACTGGGTATAAAATGTTCCTACCCCCATAATCTCAGATTCCGGAATACCGGTCTTTTCGGAAATTAACTCTATTGCCTCTTTAGGAAGATAGCCGTAAATATCCTGCGTGTGCTGCAGAATAGTTATAAGGCTTCCTTTGATGCCTGCATATTGATTAAGAGTATCGTCAAGCAGGCTTAAGTTAACAGTTTTTATGTTTTCCATTCCCTCAGCTCCTAAAATATTATTATCTTATATTACTATATTTTGCTTTTATAATCAATATAAATGAAAATAAATGATACTTTTTTGTAATATTGAACAATTAAGTTTTAGTAATAGTCACAAATTGCGGCATTAAATTTTGTGGGTTATGTTGAAAATATCTAATATCTGTTGACTTATCTAAAAAAATATTATAATATTTTAACAATGGCGCTTTTTGTAGCCTTAAATTATGAACAGCCTCGGCTGTATTGGAGGAATATTTATGAGTTTAGTTAAGAATGTTGCAGTTTTAGGCCACGCTTCTAAGGGTAAGACTACTCTTGTTGAGGCTATGCTTAATGTTGCGGGTGTTACTGAAAGAATGGGTAAAATTGCTGATGGCAATACCGTATCCGATAGTGACGCGGAAGAAAAGAAAAGAGGAGTTTCAATTTCCTCGTCAGTAATTCAGTTTAATTACAATGGTGCAAAGCTTAATGTAATCGATACTCCGGGCCTTTTCGATTTTGCTATCGGTCCCGCAGAGGGCTTCCGTGCTGCTGAAACAGCAGTAATTGTTGTATCTTCCCGTTCAGGTCTTGCAGTAGGTGCTGAAAAGGCGTTTAAGAATGCGGGCGATAAGGGAATGGCTCGTATTTTTGTAACAACAAAGATGGACGATGAAAGAGCTGACTTCTTCAAGGCTCTTGCAGGAATCAGAGAAAAATTCGGCACAAGTATCTGCCCGCTTGTTGTTCCGCTTACAAACGGCGGTAAGGTTGCAGGTTACTACAATCTTCTTGAAGATAAATCATATACTTATAACGGCGTTCATATGAAGGAAGCTGACGTTCCTCACGATAACGACGCTGATATAGAAACTGCTAAGGACGCGTTCAACGAAGCTGTTGCAGGTACTGATGAAGAGCTTATGGAAAAGTTCTTTGAGGGTGAGGAGCTTACAAAGGCTGATAAGGTTAAGGGCTTAACTCTCGGTATGGCTGACGATACTATCGTTCCCGTATTCGCTGCCTCCGGTTTAACAGGCGTTGGCGTTGATATGCTTCTTGATTTCATAAAGGATTGCGCTCCCGCAGCAAAGCCTGAAAAAGCTAAGAATTCAGACGGCAACGAGGTTGAGGTACCTGTTGACGCATCTGCAGACCTTCAGGCTATCTGCTTTAAAACTATTGCCGACCCGTTCATCGGAAAGCTTAACTATTTCAAGGTTATCAGCGGTAAAATCACTCAGGGCGTTACTGTTGTTAATTCAAGAACCGGCGATGAGGAGAGAGTCGGTAAACTTGTAAATACTCTCGGCGCAAAGCAGAGTGACGTTAAGGAATGTGCGGCAGGAGATATCTGCGCTATTGCTAAACTTTCAACGTTTAAAACCGGTGATACAATGTCCGCTCAGGGCAAATCGCTTACTCTTGACGGCGTAGAGATTCCTTATGCTTCCTACTCAATGGCTATTACAGCTGATAAGAAGGGTGAGGAAGAAAAGGTTGCAACAGCTGTTAACAGAATTATTGAGGAAGACCCCTCAATCACTTTTGTTTCTAATACTGAAACCCGTCAGACTATTCTTTCAGGTCTCGGTGAGCAGCATCTTGACGTATGCCTTTCAAAGATGAAGGATAAGTATAAAGTATCTGCAACTCTTGTTCAGCCTCGCGTTGCTTACAGAGAGACTATCACCAAGAAGGTTGAGGTTCAGGGCAGACATAAAAAACAGTCGGGCGGACACGGTCAGTTCGGTGACGTTTGGATTGAATTTGAACCCTGCGACAGCGATGAGCTTGTATTTGCTGAGAGAGTAGTAGGCGGTTCCGTACCTAAGAACTATTTCCCTGCAGTTGAAAAGGGACTTAAAGAAGCAATGGAAAAAGGCGTTATCGCCGGTTATCCCATGGTAGGCGTAAAGGCTACTCTGTTTGACGGTTCTTACCACCCTGTAGATTCAAGTGAAATGGCGTTCAAGACTGCTGCTTCAATCGCATTTAAGAACGGTATTCCTCAGGCAGGTCCTGTTCTTCTTGAACCTATTGTAACTCTTAACGCAATCGTTAATGACGACGCAATGGGCGATATTATCGGCGACATCAATAAGCGCCGCGGCAGAGTTCTCGGTATGAATCCTATCGGCGACGGAATGCAGGAAATCAGCGCTGAAGTTCCTCAGGGCGAAATGACTACGTTCTCAACCGCAATGCGCCAGATTACTCAGGGCAGAGGTTCATTTACTACCGAGTTTGCAAGATATGAAAGATGTCCTGAAAATATTACCCAGAAGGTAATTGAGGACTCTCAGAAGGAAGAATAATAATTTCAGGGCGGGTATATCCCGCCCATATTTATAGGTGAAGTATGAATATTCTTGAAAAATTAAAACAGTTTTCGCTAGTAACTATAGTTATCGGATTTCTTTCAGGTGTGCTTTTTATTGCGTTTCCTGATAAGTGCATTAAGTATATATCAATTACCGTAGGCGTCGCTATGATTGCCCTTGCAATTTCCGGCATTGTAAGCTATCTGATTAAAAAAGGCTCCGTCTTCTCGCTTGTCGGCGGGGTGCTGTTAGGGCTAATCGGTATTATAATCTGTATTAAATATGAACAGGTTATTTCGCTTATAGTTGCCGTTATCGGTCTGTTTGTAATGAGCGCAGGTATTACCAATTTGATAACCGGCTTTAAGGTTATAAAGAGAACGGTTGTTATGGGTTGGGTTACACTGCTTATGGCGTGCGTTACAATTGTTTTCGGCTTCGTTGCGCTTACAAATTCAAGTGCCGTTTCCGAATCTCTCGTGCGTTTAATCGGAGTAGGTCTTATTATTTACGCTGTAATTGATTTAATTGCTTATTTTGAAGTCAGGTCGCTTGTTAAGGAGATTAACAAAGCGGTTGACGAGGCTGTTGACGAGGTCAGCAGCCCGCCGGAGCCATCCGATAATCTTGAACCCCCAAGAGTAACGGAGGTAACTGATTTTACCGATATTACAGAAGAATAGCCAATATCTAAACATCCTCTTTCTGCATACAATAGAAAGAGGTGTTTTTATGTTATATGAACTTAAAACAGGCACGCTGACAAGAGCTCAGCGGTGCGTTAATATATTGAAAAAACAAGGAATTAAGGCGTATATAGGACGGTTGAAGAATCCGAAAAAGGAGGATGGGTGCGGCTATACGGTAAGGGTTAACACCGATAATATTTCTGCAATAATTACCTTTTTGAAGCGTAACGGCGTTGAAATCTCAGGAGTTGATTCAGCTTGATTTATTATGATAACAGCGCAACCTCTTATCCGAAGCCGTGGAACGTTAAGCAAAAAATATACGAGGCTATACATTTGTACTCCTTTAACAGCGGAAGAGGAGGATATAAGGCATCGCTGAGAGCTGCCGAGAAAATCTACTCCGTTCGTGAAAAAATCGCTGATATGTTTTGCTGTGACGCTGAAAACGTCGCCTTTACCAAAAACTGTACGGAAGCGCTTAATATCGCAATAAAAGGCAGCGTTAAAAAGGGTAGCCATATTGTTATTTCCTCGCTTGAGCACAACAGCGTAAGCAGGGTTATATATAAGCTGTTTAACGACGGAATTATTGATTATTCAATAGCGCCTTTCAGTTTTGATAAAAATGAAACCGTTAAAAACTTTGAGAGTGCAATAACTCCCGAAACAGCTCTTGTGGTCTGTACCGCTGCAAGCAACGCTTTCGGTTGTTTAATGCCCGTAAGAGAAATAGGTGCGCTTTGCCGAAAAAGGAATATTCGTTTTGTCGTAGACGCAGCTCAAAGCGCAGGAATATATCCTATTAATATGGTTAAGGATAATATTGACATACTTTGCGCACCGGGGCATAAAAGCCTTATGGGACCTATGGGAACGGGATTTATCGCCTTCAGAGTAAAAACCGTCCTTAAAACTATAACCGAGGGCGGAACGGGCAGCAACTCGCTCAGTTTTATTCAACCCCTTGCGCTGCCTGACAGATATGAGTCCGGTACGCTTAATAATATAGGAATAATCGGACTCGGAGCAGGAATAGACTATATAAATAATATCGGTATAGATGATATGAATTATCACGAGATTAAATTAATACAATTATTATATGAAGCTTTGAGTAATATTGACGGCGTAAAGCTTTATACTCCGTTTCCCGAAAGCGATTCTTCACTTCCCGTTTTATCGTTTAATAAAGGCAAAACCTCGAGCGAGGAAACAGCGCTGATGCTTTCGGAAAAAAACATATGTACCCGCGCGGGATATCACTGTGCACCGCTTGCCCACGAGCATTTCAATACTCTTGATACGGGTACCGTCAGGGTAAGTCTCGGCTGGTTTAATACTCAAAGAGAATGTGAAAGATTTACAAATGTTTTAAAATTGTTATAAAACTCTTTATTTTCTATAAAATGTGTGTTATTATAAGTTAAAATAAAAATTACCACAATAGGTTGGGATATGTAAATGTTAGGATTAAATGTTATAACAATGGCATTGCACTTCAGATATGTCAAAAACCTCTGGAACTCTGTTATGGATTTCTTTAACCAGATTCAGGGGCTTTTCGGCACATTCAAAATAATTGACGCTGTTGATATACTATTCGTTGCGCTATTGCTTTTCTTCGTTTTTAGGGTTATAAGAGATACCCGCGCTATGCAGCTTATAAAGGGCATTATATTAATTGCGGTTTTGTATTTTCTCGTAACCTTCCTCGGAATGAGTGCGTCAAGCTATATTCTTCGCTCTGTATTTGCCAACATTCTTGTTTTGCTTGTAATTCTGTTCAGCCCTGAAATCAGAAACGTGCTCGAGGAAATGGGTAACGGTGCGGCAAGAAGCTCGTTTTTCGGTATGATAAAATCGGGCAAGGCCATCGAGGCGATGGAAACCAATAAGGCTATTGATATAGTTATAAAGGCTTGCGTGGATATGTCTGATTCCAAAACGGGTGCTCTTATCGTTTTTGAAAACCATACGCACCTGCGTGAAATTATTGAGAGCGGAACTATCATAAACGCAAAGCTTTCAAGGGAGCTGGTTGAAAACGTTTTCTTCCCCAAGGCTCCTATGCACGACGGCGCGCTAATTATCCGCGACGGCAGAGCCTATGCGGCAGGCTGTATTCTTCCGCTGACAAGGAATACCGATATTTCCTCATCTCTCGGAACGAGGCACAGGGCGGCTATCGGTATGTCTCAGGAGAGCGATGCGGTTGTAGTTGTTGTAAGTGAGGAAACAGGAAATATCAGTATTGCGTACGGCGGAACGCTGCAGCAAAACGTTTCAAGCGGCGTTATGAGAGACTTTATGATTAATAAGCTTATACCGTCCGTTTCCGAAGAAAATACTTCCTTAGTTAAGAAATTTACAAGGAGGTTTAAGAAATAATGGAAAGAAAAAGACGTTTCACATTAAGACGGATTATTAATAACGATAAGTCGCTTATTATCTTTGTTTTAATACTTGCCGTTATTATCTGGATTGTAACCTCTCTTAATATGGGTACCGATGAGCAGAAAACAATAACCGTTGACGTTCCTATCTCTATGAGCGATAAGCTTTCTAAGCAAATGGGTATGCAGTATTATTCATTAAAGGACAGCGTATCTGTTAACGTTACCGTAAGCGGTGCAAAATACGTTATCGGACAGGTAACTGCTAACGACCTTAAATTTAAGTTCGACACAAGTAATGTTAACAGAGCGGGGGAGCAGTCAATTCCGATTCTTGTAACCAATAAGTCAAAATCTAAGGATTTTACCATTACGAGTACGTCTCCCTCAACAATTGACGCGTATTTTGACGTTAACGAAACAAAAACTTTCGACGTTGAGCTTTCATATGATGAAGACGCTGTTGCTGACGGATATGTTTTCGGTACGCCTCTTCTCAGCGATGATAAAGTAGTTATTTCTGGCCCGACGACTTATGTTGATAAGATTGAAGCAGTCGGAATTGAAGTTCCTTTTGAAAAAGACGCAGCCCTTAAAGAACCGTATAATACAGAGTGTAAGCTTATTCTTAAAGGCAGCGGAATTGAACAGAGTTATCTTGATATTACGTCAAAAACCGACAGCTCCAAGGTATTGTCCGAAATATCGGTTACGCTTCCCGTTCTCAAAGAAAAAACGCTTCCCGTTGAGGTTGCGTTTGACAATATGCCAAAGGGAATTACTTCTAAAGACCTTGAGGTTGAGTATTCAGTTGATTCAATAAGCGCAGGCTTTCTTGACAGTACGGACGTTAAAAGCGCCGTAATCGGCAGAATTGATTTTAACGAGTTAACGGTAGGTGTCAACCGCTTTGAATTCAATATAAGCAATGCTCAGGGCTTTACGCTTCTTGACAACGACGTTGACGATATTGAGGTTAAGGTTACGGTATCCGAGGACCGATTTGAAAAGAAAGTTGTTGCCGTTAACCCGTATAATGTTAAGGTAAGCGGCGGTAAGGGCGGCGAAACTGTATCAAAACTCAGTAAATCAACTATAATAATAGTTGCTCCAAAGGATACTGAGATTACAGCGTCTGATGTAACGCTTAAATGCGATATATCTCAGAAAAATGACGATAATATCTATCCGCTTGAAATTACCGTTTCTAATAATTCCGCTTGGGTTTATTCAACCTATACCGCAACAATTGAAAAATAATCAAATAATAAAGGGAGGCTGAGCCTCCCTTATTTTTTATACTTATTATAGTAATCGAGCAATTCTTTTTCATTAAGATAAGCGCTTAGCGCGCCGATGGCGGTTACTGATTTTCCGCCTGTAATGTTTCCGAAAAGAATACTGTCTCTCAGCGGGTAACCGTTATATATGCCGTAGCAAAGCCCTGCAAGAAAAGCGTCTCCCGCTCCCGTGCTGTCAACGTTTTTGAATTCGTCAATGCTCTTTACAGTGAACGTTTCGCCGTCTTCAATGCCGATACAGCCCTCGCTGTCAAGCTTAACTATAACCTTGTCAAAATACTTCTTTAGCTTTTCAGCGGCGTTTTCAGGCGTTTTTTCGCCTGTTATTTTTATCGCTTCCTTACGGTTTGGCGTGTAATAATCGGCAAGTTCAAGGTAATCCGAATAAGCTTCAAAGCTAAGCCCGTCATCCCAGCCGGTGTCGAGAACGAGGATGGTTCCTTCCGCTTTAAGCCTTTTGTAAACCTCTATAAATTCTCCCGTCTGCATAAGAGTTATCTTTGAGCCTTTTGCAGTATTGTAAAAGACTTCATCAGCGTTTGCGTTAGTTTTGCCCCATCCGCTGTAGCTGAAAAAGGTTCTGTCCTTTTCAAGAATAACAGCAGAGGTAACAGTCAGCGGTATTTCGTTTCCGCTGTACATATTTATAACGTCGGCTCCGGCGTCTTTGAATTCTTTTTTAGCGAATTCAGAAAAAATATCGTTTCCGAGAGAGGTTGCTATTCTAGTGTTAATCCCGAGCCTAGCAAGGTTTATCAGCGTTGCGGGTACGCCGCCTCCGAGTTTCAGTGAAAAATCCTTTGAAAACAACTCTTCACCTACGTCGGGAATTCTTTTCATTCCGCTGTAAAGCAGGTCAACATTTGTTGAGCCCGCTCCGCAAATAAAAGACATATTTAACTCCAATCTGCTGTGTATTCTTTATTCAGCTCCAGAAAGTCATTGACGAGAGCTTTTGCCAGGGAATACGAATTAACAAGAGGGTGCATTGTAAGAGCCTCAACGGCGCTCTGAATGCTCTTTTCCCTGATTGCCTTTGATGCAAGACGCTCGTAAATCTTAACGTGAATAACAAGCTCAAGATTCTGCTCGTCAGTTTTGATATTCTTATGCGGGAATACGCCGTCTTTTGTAATATCGCAGGTTATTTCCACAATATCATCGTTTAGCAGACCTTTTATTGCGCCGTTGTTAGCGGTACAAAGCACCATTGAATCGGTTTTTCCGCTCTGCATAATTTCAATGTATTTGAGCGCAACGCCTGCGTATCCTCCGTCGTCCTTTTCGTTAATATCATACTTCCACTCGGTATCTCTCTTGATTCCCGTTTCGCTCGCCATATAGTTGTTTTCGCGCATTCCGTAATAATGCTCGAATATTTTCAGCGCCGTTTCAAAATCGTTATCAATATCAATTTTTGAAAGCTCTTCCGTCATTGCTTTGTTGATATCAAGAATCTGCATACCGCGCGTTTTTTCAGCGTTTACAATATTTCTCAGCGCTTTCTCGCGATAGTAAAAATAGTATAAATACTCGTTGAATATGGCGTGGCGTTCCTTGAGTAGCGGCTTGTCAAAATAGCGCATATCTGTTTTTGTATACGCCTCGTCATTATCGAGCAGCTCGTCAAGTATTTCTTTGCCGTTCAGCGTAACAGAGCTGAAATAGCTTAAATGGTTGAGTCCGTAAAGCTCGCCCTTAACCGAGTTTTCGTCAGCACCGTAAAGCTTTGCAAAGGTGCGTAGCATACTTGACGGAGTGTCGCAGATTCCGTATGTGAAATCATAGCCTGCGTCAAGCAGAGTCTGGCTTACAACTCCCGCAGGGTTAGTAAAATTAAATACCTTGCAGTTCGGATTAGCATATTTTTTTATCAGCTCACAGTATTCAATCAGTGCATAAACGCTTCTCATAGCAAAGGAAAGCCCGCAAGCTCCCGTTGTCTCCTGAGCGATTACGTTATATTTCAGTGCAATCTTTTCATCCTCAACGCGCATTTCGTCTCCGCCTTCGCGGATTGTAGTAATAACGTAATCAGTGTCTCTTACGGCTTCCTTAGCGTCAAGCGTAAGTGAAAAACTGAGCTTGGGATTAATGCTGAGCGCAACCTTTTTAGCCATCTTTCCGTAAATATTAAGCTTTTGCTCGTTATTGTCCATAAAAACAATTTTATTAATTCCAAGCGCCTCTGATTTTTGCGCAAGCGATTTAGCAAGAAACATTGCTCTTACTCCGCCGCCTCCTATTACGGTTATTTTCATAACCATCACTCCTTTACTGTTCTATTTAATTATAATTTATTAATTTATAATTTGCAATATCAATTTTAACTTTACATTTGCTTCTATATGTAGTATAATACCCTTAATTTTCCAATGGAGGCTCAATATGAAGCATATAAGCTATTTGCTTACAGCAGTAATAATTCTTATATCTCTCTGCTTACCCTTTGAAGTAACTGCTACAGAGGTCGGTGGAGTTATTACAAGATATGACCTTACAGTAGAGGAAATGACTACCAACGCATATTCCTATACTGAGCAAGCACTTAATTATGCAAAGGAAAATGCAACGGACAGTAACCCTATAACCGTAACTATTCCGTCAGGCACTTATAAGCTCAACGGATGTTTACATATCTACTCAAATACAAAGCTTGTTTTACAACCCGATACGGTTCTTATAAAGACCTCGTCAAGCGGTAATATGCTAAAAGCAGGAATTCAGACGGAATCAAATTACGGCTATGACGGATATAAGAATATTACCGTAAGCGGCGGCGTATGGGATGAAAATTTCAAAGGCGAATCCTGCGGAATGCGTTTTGCACATTGTTCAAACGTAACTCTTCAGAATTTAACTATTAAAAATAATAAGAATTCCCACCATCTTGAATTCGCTGCGGCAAATAATTTCAAGATACTTAATTGTACCTTTACCGGCTATAAGCGTTCAAACAGTGCGGACGGTATGGCTGTTCAGATTGATAATATCCATAATACCTCCCATTTTCCGTCTTACGCTTATTATGACGATACTCCGTGTAAAAACGTTACCGTTAAGGGATGTAAGTTTATTGACGTTTATTCGGGCGTCGGCTCATATTCAGGCGTTGCGGGAAGCTATTTCAGTAATATTGTTATTGAAAACAATTATTTTGAAAAGGTCAGGGATAAGGCGATTGCGCTTTTTAACGCAACAAAATCGTATATTAGATATAATAAAATAAAATATGCTACTATCGGCATTATTTTTGAATATTATCCGTCGGACGGCTCGTATAACAGACTCTTTGCGCCAAACTCTTCAACCGCTTCGCGCACTGTTAAATCAAATACAAAATGTACTATCAGCGATAACAGTATTACGGTTTATAAGTACGTAGGAAGAAGTAATTCCTCGGGTATTGCCGTTTACGGAGGTGTGCTGAGCGATTCAAAGAAAAAATCGCTTGGCGTTTCAACCAATAACCTTCTTGTTAAAGAGCTTTTAATCAATAATAATAAAATCAAGGTTTCGGGATCAACCTCATCCGGATTGTGGCTTCAGTATATGTATAACAGCAACGTGCTTAATAATTCCGTATCCGCTTCGGGCTCAACGGGCGGCTATAACGGAGTGCTGATGTACCATTCAAGAGGAAATTACGTAAAGAGTAATAGAATCAGTAAGTTTAATAACTCCGTAATGCTTAAGAGCTATTCAAAAAAGAATGATTTTTATTCCAATAAGTTTAAAAATGCTTCAGGCTTCGGCGTATCGGTTGATAATACCTCCGGCGCCTATATAAATTACGGTAATTCCTTTAAAAAGAACGCCGCGGGGAAGGTTAATCTCAGGGGCAACGTTTACGGCTCCTTTGCCGCCCAGCTCAAAAGGCTTCGCGTTGAGGATAAGCAGCTTAAATGGTTCCGCTATAAAGATGCGAGCGGCTACGTCGTTTACAGAAGCACGAAGAAAAAGAGCGGCTATAAAAAGCTGAAAACAGTTAAGGAAAAGCCCAAGTTTAAAACCGTTAAGGTTAAAAACGACAAGGGCGAAGAAGAGGAAATTCAAAAGGAAATCAAAAAAGACAGAAGCTTTACCGATAAAACTGCAAAAAAGGGCAAAAAGTACTACTATAAAATTATGGTATACAGAAAATATAAAGGCTCCTTTATCTACGGCAGCACAAGTAAACCCTTCAAAATTAAGTATTAGTACAAATATCAGTACAGTAAAGAGAGCATTTGCTCTCTTTATTTATTTTATTATTGAATATATATTATTATAGTGATATAATACTAATAACTATGTTTAGGTGTGATTTATATGAATATTAAAGAACAAATTGAAGAACTGAGAAGAACGTTAAAATATCATTCTGACAGGTATTATAACGACGATTCGCCCGAGATTGAGGACTATGAGTACGATATGATGATGCGCGAGCTCAAGGCGCTTGAGGAGGCTCATCCGGAATACGACTCTCCTGATTCTCCTACTAAAAGAGTAGGCGGTAAGGCGGATAATTCCTTCGAGAGCGTTGCTCATACAGTCAGAATGGAAAGTCTTCAGGACGCCTTTTCAAAAGAAGAAATATTTGATTTTGATAAGCGCGTTTGCGATGCCGTAAGCGGCGTTCACTATGTTGTTGAACCAAAAATCGACGGGCTTTCGGTTTCGCTTGAATACGTTAACGGCGAATTTTTCCGCGGCTCAACGAGAGGCGACGGTGATACGGGCGAGGACGTAAGCGGCAATTTAAGAGTTATCAGAAATATTCCCCTTAAGCTAACCAGGGCGCTCCCTTATATTGAAGTCAGGGGCGAGGTGTATATGCCTAAAAAGAGCTTTAATCGTGTTGTTGACAGACAGTTGATTAACGGTGAAAAGCCCTTTAAAAACCCGCGAAACGCTGCAGCGGGCTCACTGAGGCAGAAGGACAGCGTTGTAACCGCTTCGCGCGGACTTGATATCTTTGTTTTCAACGTTCAGCAGGTTGAGGGGGCGGAGCTTACCTCTCATAAGCAAAGCCTTGATTTTCTTAAAGAGCTCGGTTTTAACACAATTCCTTTCTATACCCGTGTTGACAGTATTGAGGAGGCATTCTCCTGTGTTGAAAAAATCGGCGAACAACGCGGAGAGCTTGAGTTTGATATTGACGGCGCCGTTATTAAGGTGGATGATTTTGACGACAGAGAGCAGCTCGGCTCAACCTCAAAGTTTCCAAAATGGGCTGTTGCTTTTAAATATCCTCCCGAGGAAAAGCAAACCGAACTTGTGGATATAGAAATGGCTGTTGGAAGAACGGGAGTACTTACTCCTACCGCCGTATTGAATCCCGTTCACCTTGCGGGTACAACCGTTTCCCGCGCAACCCTTCATAATCAGGACTTCATTAATGAAAAAGGCGTAAATATCGGCGATATTGTTACCGTTCGTAAGGCGGGCGATATTATCCCCGAGGTGCTCTGCGTTAATGAAAAGAGAAGCAACGGCAATTTTTTATTCCCGTCTGTTTGTCCGTCATGCGGCGAGCCCGTTTACAGAGAAGAGGGAGAGGCGGCAATCCGCTGCATTAATCCCGAATGTCCTGCTCAGCTTTTGAGAAATTTAATCCATTTCTGTTCAAGGGACGCTATGGATATAGAGGGGCTCGGTCCTTCAATTCTTGAAACCTTTGTTGATAACGGTTTTATTGAAAAAACCTCTGATATATATCATCTTGATGAAAACGAAATCGCAAAGCTTGAGGGCTTTAAGGAAACCAGCGCCAACAATATAATTACAAGCGTTGAAAATTCCAAACAAAACGACCTTGGAAAGCTCCTTTTTGCTCTCGGTATTCGTCATATCGGCGCAAAGGCTGCAAAACTTCTTGCGGATAAGTTTCATAATATCGACAATATTATGAACGCCTCCGTTGAGGATATTCTGACAATTGACGGCTACGGTGCAATTATGGCAGAGGCGGTTGTTGATTTCTTCTCCGGCGACAGCGCAAAGCAGCTGATTGACGAGCTCAGAGCCGTAGGAGTTAATATGGAGAGCGAGTCAATCGTTAAGGACAATCGCTTTGAGGGAATGACTTTCGTTTTAACGGGCACTCTTGAGCATTATAAGCGTAGCGAAGCGTCCGCTATTATTGAATCAATGGGCGGCAAAACCTCGTCAAACGTTTCAAAAAAGACCTCGTACGTTCTTTCAGGCGAGGCTTCGGGCTCAAAGCTTGATAAGGCAAATGCGCTCGGAATTCCCGTAATCAGCGAGGCAGAGTTTGAGGAAATGATTAAGGATGAATAATTATCTGAAAAAACAAAAGCTCTTGAAGCGGATAAGGAACGTCTCTCTTTTTGTAACGCTTGCCGCCGTGCTTGTATTTATAGGAATTCAGCCATTTATCGTTGAAGCCTTCGGCAGCGATACTGTATTTCAGTATGTGATTTTTATTCTCGTTGCTTTATCGCTCGGTATACTGTTCTTTTATGAAAGCAGGTACTCAAAAAGTGAAAAGTATATTGAGGACGCTATGCTTGAAATCAATGACGCTGGATACTATTATACCGCAAGGAAAGAGAGTAATCCCGAATGCTTTGCTGAAAAAGTTAAATCGGATTTAATCGCTTCGGGCTATAAGCTTAAAGAAAACGTAACCGCTCTTGAACTTGATTTTGATTATTCGGCGGTTAAGGGGAGCGAGTATCTCTATCTTGTAACGCTTGATAATGTTGACAGAAACGACGTTATCGCTTATATTGACAGCGCAATTTACGATTTAACCTCGGTTAAAATGCGCTCAAAGGGAAACGGCGTTATTGTGTTTGTATGCAATAATGCAAACGCTGAAGCGATAGCGCTTTCAAAATCCGTTAAGCGTATTTTCAGCGGAAAGAGAGTCCTTAAAATAGGCATGGCCATTGCGGAAACGGAAAGTTCTAAGGTGTATTTCCGCGGAAATGAGGCGGGAGTTATTCAGAAGCTCGTTGCCGCTTTCGTAATGGACTGCGAGCTTCCGATTGATAAGAAATACATAGGTGAAGAAAAACTTCCTTTTCAGATTGAACTTGAAAACAACCATAAGGATTTTAACCTTAAGGACTTTAAAGAAGGAAAGTATTACGAAAGGTAATTTTAGATATGACAGCAGCAGAAAAATATCTTGAAACGATTAAAGGAAAAAAAGTCGCTTTTGTAGGTATGGGCGTTGCAAATACTCCGTGCGCGGAGTTTCTTGCAAAAAACGGAATTTCCGTTTATGCCTGCGATAAAAGGGATAAGGAATATATCGGAAAGGAGGTTTGCGAAAGGCTTGAAAGTCTCGGCGTAACCTTCTCCCTCGGAGAGAATTATCTCGATATCCTGCCCGATATGGACGTCGTTTTCCGTTCTCACGGTATTCTTCCTTTTCAGAATCCGTGGGTTGGGGAATGTATTTCCCGCGGACAGACTGTTACAACGGAAATGGAAGTGTTCTTTAAATACTGCCCGTGCAAAATAATTGCCGTAACCGGCTCTAACGGTAAAACGACTACAACGACTCTTATAGCTAAAATGCTTGAAAAAGAGGGGAAGAGGGTTTTTCTCGGCGGTAATATCGGCAAGGCGCTTATGCCCTGCCTTGAGGAGATAACAAAGAACGATATCGCAGTCGTTGAGCTTTCCTCCTTCCAGCTCCTCACTATGGGAAATATGAAGAATAAGCCCGATATAGCAGTCGTTACGAATATTGAAAGCACTCATCTTGACCACCACGTTAACCTTGATGAATACGTTGATTCAAAGCGGAATGTTCTGATTTATCAGAATTCAGAGCAGAGAACGGTGCTCAATGCTGACTGCGATTATTCAATAAAGAACTCAGTTTACCACGATATGCGCTACGACGTCAGGGGTAAGTATTATGAATTTTCTATTCAGCACCCCGTTGAAAACGGCGCCTATCTTGAAAGGGAAACGGGCAATATTTATTTTGCCGAAAACGGCGAAAAAACGCTCGTTATGAATAAAAGCGATATAAGAATCCCCGGCGAGCATAATATTGAGAATTTCTGTACCGCAATTTCTGCCGTATGGGGTCTTGTAAGCGCCGAAACTATAAAATATATAGCTAATACGTTCTGCGGCGTGGAACACAGAATTGAATTTGTCCGCGAATATAAGGGCGTAAGATATTATAACGACAGTATCGCAACCTCGCCTTCGCGAGTTATCAGCGGGCTTAAGGCGTTTGGCGAAAAAATTATCGTTATTATGGGCGGCTCAGATAAGGGTAACGATATGAGCGAAATGGTGCCGTATATTCTGAAGTACGTTAAACTTCTCATATTAAACGGCGCAACTGCCGAAAAAATATATAATACCGTAGTTAATGACAAAAACTATGAAAACAGCGGGCTTAGAATTATCCGTAAGGAAACTATGCAGGAAGCGCTTCTTGCCGCTAAAGAGAACGCCGTGTCTGGCGATATTGTTTCCCTTTGTCCCGCTTGTCCTGCCTTTGACCAGTTCAAAACCTTTGAATACAGGGGCAGGGAGTTTAAAAAATTAGTAAACGAATTTGAGGATTGATTATGAATACAGAGAAATTGCTTTATAAGCTTACAAATACAGTCGGCGTAAGCGGCGCAGAGGAAAATGTAACTGCTCTCTTGTGCGAAATGCTTAAGCCGTACGGAGAGGTAAGCGTCGACGGTATGAATAACGTTTTTTGTACCTTCGGGGAGGGATATCACTTTCTTCTTGACGCTCACCTTGATGAAATCGGGCTTATCGTAAAATCGATAAGCGACGACGGATTTTTAAAGGTGGATAAATGCGGCGGAATTGACGCGAGAATGCTCCTCGGCTATGAGGTTGACGTTTGGGGAAAGGAAAGACTTTTCGGCGTTATATCAACTCTTCCGCCTCATCTCCAGAATGATGACGACAATAAACCGCCTAAGTTTGAGGATGTTTCAATAGATATCGGTATGACTAAAAAGGAAGCTGAGGCGCTCGTTTCCCCCGGGGACAGAGTGACCTTCAGGCGTAATTTTACAAAACTTCTCGGCAATCAGCTTTCAAGCTCTGTTCTTGACGACAGAAGCGGCGTTGCCTCAATTATCCTCGCGCTTGATATGCTTAAAAATACTGACGCCAAGGTAACCGTTATGTTTTCCTCTCAGGAGGAGGTGGGTGTCCGCGGCGCAAGCGTCGGACCTTATGCAAAAAACGTTGACGAGGCTATCGCCGTTGACGTTTCCTTCGGCTGGACACCGTTTTGTAAAAAGAGCGATTGCGGAGAAATAGGCAATGGCCCAATGATAGGCTTCTCGCCTATTCTTGATAAGAAAATGAGTAATGCCCTCGTTAGCGTTGCGGAGAAAAACGGTATTCCGTACCAAAAGGAAATTATGGGCGGCGGTCACACGGGAACCAACGCCGATACTATTACCGTAAGCGAAAGCGGAATAAAAACCGCTCTGATTTCAATTCCGGAAAAATATATGCATTCTCCAATAGAGGTTGTAGATATAACGGACGTTGAAAATACTGCGCGCTTGATTGCAGAATACGTTAAAGAAAGGGCGGGTGAGGTCAATGCTTAAGGATTTATGCCT
This sequence comes from Ruminococcaceae bacterium UBA3751, assembly GCA_002371215.1. Classification (GTDB taxonomy): domain Bacteria; phylum Bacillota; class Clostridia; order Oscillospirales; family Acutalibacteraceae; genus Eubacterium_R. Next base: position 21,776 of record DFGL01000035.1, read on the forward strand.
TTTAAACGGTACCTCGGGCGATGAGGATTCCGTTCGTAAGTATATAATTGAAAAAATCAAGCCTTACTGTACCTATGAGGTAGACGCTCTCGGCTCAATAATTGCTTTTAAAAAAGGGAAGAAAACCCCCTCAAAAAAAGTCAGCATTAACGCTCATATGGACGAGGTAGGCTTTATAGTAACCGGAATTACCGATGAAGGATACCTCCGCTTCAGTACGGTTGGCAGTATAGACAGCAGAGTTTGTATGGACAGAGTTGTTACAATAGGTAACGGCATTAAGGGCGTTATCGGTGATAAGGCATACCACCTTCTTGAAGAAAGCGAAAAGAAAACCTGTCCGAAAACGGATAAGCTTCTTATAGATATCGGCGCCTCGTCAAAAGAAGATGCTGAAAAGGCGGTTTCTCTCGGCGATTTCGTATATTTTGACAGTGATTATCGCGAGTTCGGAAACGGTTTTATAAATGCAAAGGCGCTTGATGACAGAATCGGCTGTATGCTTATGATAGAACTTATTCAGAGCGAGCTTGAATATGATACTTATTTTTGCTTTAACGTTCAGGAGGAGGTTGGGCTTCGCGGCTCAAAATGTACATCGTATTCAGTACAGGCGGACGTGGCAGTCATTCTTGAGAGTACAACCGCTGCCGACTTTGACGGTGTCAGCGGCGCGGACAGAGTTTGCGTATTAGGCGACGGTCCCGTTGTTTCGTTTATGGACAGAAGAACTATTTATAATAAAGAGCTGTATAAGCTTGCTATGGATACGGCTAAAGATAATAATATTCCCGTACAGACTAAAACCGCAATTGCAGGCGGTAACGACGCGGGCGCAATTCAGCAGAGCGGAAAGGGAGCGCGCGTTATGGCAATCTCCGTTCCGAGCAGGTATATCCATTCCGCCTCAAGCGTTGTAAAATACAGCGATATTGAAAACACAAGAAAACTTTTAAAGGCGCTTTTAACTAAGATTTATGATTGAACGAATTGAAAATGTAAACGGCTTTGATTTATGGGAAAAGCGTGATTTGTTTACCGTAAGAATACTTGCTCTGTTAAAATCCTATGGGTGTAAATATCAGTTTGCAACGTTTTACAGGCAGGTTATTGACGGAAAAACCACAGCCATACTCTCAAAGCTCGATAATGATTTTACCCTCTCCGTAGCGGACGGCTTTGATAATGAGGAATTAGTCCGTTTTTTCTGTGTAACGGGGTATAATTCAATACTGTCTTCCTCTGACTTTATTCTCAGCCCGCGCTATGATGAGGGCGAGATTATGGAGTCGATAGTTAAGCGCGAGCCTGCTGTCGGAAAATATGAAATTGACGAATATCCCAAGCTTATGGACTTGTTCAATTTTGTTGATTACGACGAGCAGGATTTTAAGGCGTGGTACGTTGATATAAGCCACAGAGTGCGCCATAAAACCGCGAAGGCGTATACTCTTAACGTTGACGGTACAACTATTTCCTCGGGAATACTCTCCTCAATAATTGATGGCTACAGTATTTTAACCGCAGTAAGAACGGAGGATGCGTTCAGGAAGATGGGCTACGGCTCAGCGCTCGTTTCGTACATATGCTGCGACGTTAAGGGCACGGTTTATATAATGTGCGACAGCAAAAAAAACGAGCTTTTTTATTCCAAACTCGGATTTACAAAAACTGAAAAATGGAGAATGTATAAATGATACCGTTTTTTAATATAGACGAAAGAATAGAGGCTGCTTCCGATAAAGCGCTTGAAACGTGTTCAGAGCAGTTTAAGATAATTGATAAGATAACGGAATTCAATCAGCTGAAAGTCCAGAAGGCGTTTATTAAATACGGAATATCCGAAAGCCATTTTGTTTCGTCAACAGGCTACGGCTACGGCGACAGGGGCAGGGAAACTCTCGATAAGGTCTGGGCAGACGTTTTCGGCGCTGAGGACGCCCTCGTTCGCCATAACTTTATGTGCGGAACTCATACTCTTACCGTTGCGCTTTTCGGCGTGCTTCGTCCCGGGGATAATATGCTCTGCGTTACGGGTACGCCTTATGACACAATCCACGGCGTTATCGGTATTAACGGCGAAGGAATGGGCTCGCTTAAGGATTTCGGCGTTAATTACAGCGAGGTTCCGCTTAAAGACGAAAAACCCGATATTAACTCAATCAAAAACGCCGTTAATGAGAAAACAACGATGGTTTATATTCAGCGCAGCCGCGGCTATGAGCTGAGACCGTCGCTTACCGTTGAGGATATTGCTGAGATAGTTAATGCTGTTAAGGAAAAAAACAGCGACGCTATCGTTATGGTTGATAATTGCTACGGCGAATTTACTCAGACTAAAGAGCCGTGCGAGGTCGGTGCGGATTTGATTGCCGGCTCGCTTATTAAAAACGCAGGCGGCGGAATAGCAAGAACGGGCGGATATATTGCGGGAAGGCACGATTTGGTAGAAAAATGCGCCTACAGGCTTTCAACGCCCGGACTCGGTAAAGAGGTAGGCGCAACCCTCGGGATGAACAGAGAACTTTATATGGGGCTTTTTTACGCACCGCATACAGTCGGAGAAGCGTTAAAGAGCGCCGTTTATATCTCTGCGCTGTTTGAGAGCTTCGGCTATGATACGACGCCGAAATACAATGCTGTACGCGGAGATATCGTTCAGTCGCTCGGACTTGAAAACGAGGAGAGCCTCGTTGCTTTCTGTCAGGGGATTCAGAGCGGAAGCCCTATTGACAGTTATTTAACTCCCGAGCCGTGGGATATGCCAGGATATGACAGCAAGGTTGTTATGGCGGCAGGCGCTTTTACTCTCGGCTCGTCAATTGAACTTTCTGCCGACGCACCTATAAGAGAGCCGTTTTACGCCTGGATTCAGGGCGGTCTGAATTTCCATTCGTCAAAAATTTGCGCTCTCCTTGCGGCTCAGCAGATGCTTGAAAAGGGACTGCTGAAAGGTATTGAATAATAAAACTATGGGTTAAAAAAAGGACAGATAATGGAATATAATTACAAAGGAATTACGGGAGAGAGCATTGAGCTGCTCTGCCTGAACAGATTTAATGACAGTAAACCGTTTTATGAGGAGCATAAAGAGGAACTCAAGCAGGGGATAACTATCCCTATGCGCCAGATGGTTCTTGATTTATCCGACGTTCTCTACGATATTGACGATAAAATGTTCCTTAATCCCGTGCGCGCCGTATCGCGTATTCACAGGGATACGAGGGGAAACCGCTCAAAAATCAAGTACAGAGAAAATATGTGGACTTTTTTCAGACGTTATAAGAAGGATTATCCGCAGGCTCCGTTTTATTATTTTGAGTTTTATCCTAACCGTTTTGGCTACGGGCTCGTTTTCTGGCTTTGGAGACCAACACATTTTCAGTACGTCCATCAGGTTATTCTCGAAAATCCGAAAAGATTTATGAATGCCGTTAAAGCCTGTGCCGACGCAGGATTTGAATTCAGCTGTACGGATTTTTATAAAACGGACAGATACCCTGACGCGCCGAAGGAATTAAAACCCTTCCTTGCAGCGAAGAATATGGCTTTTTCGTATGATTGCTACGATATGGAAAGGCTTAAATCCACCGCGCTTATTGATGAAATGCGACTTGCGTTTGATATTGCAAGGCCGATGTACGAGATTTTTATTGAAGCCCATGAAAGAATGATGAAGGACGGAGTTATTAAACCGGAGGATTAGGAAATGCTTCAGCTTATACTCAGCCGCGCAGGCTACGGAAAAACGGAATACGTTTTTTCCTCTATTGAAAAATTAGTTAATAAAGGCGAAAGTAATATACTGCTCATTACCCCTGAGCAGTTTTCTTTCATTGCGGAAAGCAGAATACTAAAAACTTTGGGCGAGGAGAGGGCAAACTGCGTTGAAAGCACCTCGTTTACCCGCCTTGCGAGCGAAATTCTTACCGAGTTTTCAGGCGATACTCTGCCCGTTCTCAGCAAGGGAGCGAAGGCGGTAAAAATGCGGGAAGCTATTGAAGCGGTTCAGGACAGCCTCGTTCTCTTCAATAAAAACAAGATTACCGTATCTTTTATTAATTCCGTAATAAAGATTTATGACGAAATGAAATCCTGCCGTGTCAGCGTTGATGATATTCTTGAAGCAAGCGAAAACACAAAAAAAGAAATACTAAAAAGAAAGCTCAGAGATGTAGCGCATATTATCGGAGCTTACGACGCGCTTATTGAAAATGAATACTTTGACCCTGCCAACGAGCTTACACGCTTGTATGAGCATCTGCTTTCACAGTCATATTTTAAAAACAGGACTGTCTTTATAGACGGTTTTTCCGGCTTTGTAGCCCAGGAGTATAAGGTACTTGAAGTCATTCTTAAACAGGCTGATAAGGTATACATAACCTTCTGTACGGACTCCGCAAATAACACCGATAAGTACGACCTTTTCTCCTACGTCAATTCAAATATCAGAATTCTTCGCGGAGTAACTGAAAAGGCGGGCGTTGAATTCTGTAATCCGATTTTGCTTGAAGGAGAAAACAGATTTAAAAACGATGAGCTTAAGCTCGTAGAAAAGTACATATATTCAAACATCAAGGAGACTTCGGATGAAAAGCCTGAAAACATCAGTATCTACCGCGCAAAGAATCTCTCCGATGAGTGCGACAGAGTAGCTCTTGAAATCTCACGCCTTCTGCGTAAAGGCTATAAAGCTCGTGAAATAGCCGTTATCTGCCGTGATTTGGGCGAATATGAAAGGGAGCTTAATTATTCGTTTTCAAAATACAACGTTCCGTATTTTGACGATGAGCGTCAGGATATAAATTCTCAGCCGCTTATTATGCTTGTTAATTTCCTTTTAAGGTGCGTTATGTATTCCTTTAGGAGCGAGGATATTTTCTCGCTTCTGAAAACGGGACTGACCGCTCTTAGCGATGAGGAAATCTGCGAGCTTGAAAACTACGTTTATCTATGGAATATCAACGGCTCTGCATGGAAAAGAGAATTTACAAAAAGCACAAAGGGCTTTACTGAGGAAATAACTGAAGAGGACGGCGAAAGGCTTTCCGCTGTTAACGCGTCGCGTGAAAAAATCGTACTTCCGCTTATTAAGTTTCAAAAAAGCACTAAAAAAGCGAGCGTTAAAGATATCTGCAAAGCGATATACTATGCTCTTAAGGATTTTTCATCTGCTGAAAAGCTCCGTGGGCTTGCAGTTTCTCTTGACGAAAACGGCAAATCCGCACTCGCCTCTGAGCAGGGCAGAATATGGGATATGCTTATGGATATTCTTGACCGTCTTGCAGCAGTATCGGGAGATGCTGAAATAAGTATCCGCGATTTTTACAGCCTTTTCAGCCTTATGATAATGAACGAGGATTTGGGTACCGTTCCGATAGGTCTTGATAACGTTCAGCTCGGCTCAGCGGACAGAATACGCTGCGATAATCCCCGTGCCGTTTTCGTTCTCGGCGCTAACGACGGTAAGTTTCCGCAGAGCGTTATTTCAGCGGGACTGTTTTCTGAAAGCGACAGAATATCGCTGATTGAAAATAACTTTAAGCTTTATTCATACGGTGAAACGCTCAACGCCCAGGAGAAGTACTTTGCCTATATGGCTGTGTGCTCAGCCTCCGAAAAGTTGTTCGTTTCCTACAATTCGGGCGGTGATAATTCACAGCCGAGTTCTATTGTAAGCGGCATTAAAGCGATTTTTAAAAATATTTGTGAGGAGCATTATTCCTCATCACCGTCTCTTGATTTGCTTGAAAGCGATATGAACGCTTTTTCTGTTCTCGCTTCGCATTACAATGAACGAAATGAGTTTATCAGTTCGCTTGAGGAGTATTTCAGTAATAAAAAAGAATATAAATCACGCCTCGCTGCTATAAAAAGGCTTTATGATAATGAGGATATCGTTTTAACTGATTCAGACGTTGCGCTGAAACTGTTTAAAAAGAATCTCTATCTTTCAGCCTCCCGTATAGAGGATTACTATAGTTGCGCCTTTCGCTACTTCCTTAAGTTCGGACTCGGCGCGCGACCGCGTAAAAAGGCTGAGATGGACCCAATGCAAACGGGAACGGTGATTCACTACGTACTTGAACGACTTCTCGGCGAGAAGGGGAGCGAAGGTTTAACAGAGCTTACAGATGCAGAGATAACGCTTCTTGTAAATACATATCTTTCCGATTACCTGAATAATAAAATGGGTAATTCCGATGAGTTCACAGCTCGTTTCAAATATCAGTTTATGCGCCTTTCAAAAATGCTCGTTTATGTTGTAATAAGACTTCGTGATGAGTTTTCCTGCAGCGATTTTTCAGCAAAAGCATTTGAGCTTGAAATAGGCAACGAAAACGAGGGCGTTAAGTCGAGACGTCTTGTACTGCCCGACGGTGGTTCTATAGAGATTAAAGGCGCTATTGACCGCGTAGACGTATTTGAAAATGCGGGGGAAAAGTATGTAAGAGTTGTCGACTATAAGTCCGGCACCAAGAATTTCCGTCTTTCGGATATTCTTTACGGTCTTAATCTTCAGATGTTCATTTATCTTTTCACCCTTACCAATACGGAAAATGAGTACAAGGGAAAGGCGAGCGGCGTGCTTTATATGCATTCCTCACGTTCGCTCTTTTCGCTTGAAAGAAAGGCGTCCGAAAGGGAAATAGCCCAGGAGGAAAAGAAGAACTTTTCTATGAAGGGCGTAGTTTTGAACGACGCTGAAAATGAGATTGCAAAGCATATGGAACATAATCTTGAAGGAAAATATATTCCCGTAAGGTATGTTAAAAAGAGCGATTCGGTTGAAGGCAACGTTGTTACCCTTGAGGAGCTCGGAAGAATTTCAAGAAAAATTGACGAGCTTATCATTAATATGGGAGCCTCGCTCCACAGCGGTAAGATTTCACAGAATCCCGTTAACGGTAACGGCCACGATAAAACCTGCGAGTTCTGCGATTACGGCGCCGTATGTAAAAACAGGCGGGAGCTTAAAACGCGTGAAATCGAAGAGCTTAAAAATGACGAGGTTATTGAATTGTTAAAGGAGGAGCAGGATGCCTGAATGGACAAAAGCGCAAAATAACGCAATAAATGCCGACGGCTCAAACATTCTTGTAAGCGCCGCTGCGGGCTCGGGTAAAACTGCAGTCCTTGTTGAAAGAGTAAAAAGGCTTATTACCGATGAGAGTCTCGGCGTGAATATCGATGAGCTGCTTGTCGTTACCTTTACAAACGCTGCAGCAGCGGAGATGAAATCAAGAATTTCCCGCTCGCTTGATGAACTTATCAGTAAAGAGCCCAACAATACTAATCTCTTAAGGCAGATGTCACTTTTGCCGAATGCGAAAATATGCACTATTGATTCTTTTTGTATAAATCTTGTCCGCGAATACTTTTTCAAGCTCGATATTGCGCAGGATTTCAGAATTCTTGAGGATACCCAGAAAGCGCTTATTGAGGAGAGCGTAATAGAAGAAATTATTAACGGGATGTATGAGAGCGGAAATGAGGATTTTAAAGCCCTTGTAGAAATGTTTTCAACAACCAAAAGCGATTCGGATTTGATTAAAAGCGTTAAAAGACTTGATAATTTCATTACCGCTCAGCCCTTCCCGTTTGAATGGCTTAACGAGGTAAGCGAGCTGTATAATCCCGAAATCGGTATTGATTCTTCAATGCTGAAAGAATACGCAGTATCGGAGCTCAGCTATATTCTTGATTATTTCAGGGATTCAATCGGCTACGCACAGTCCGTACTTTATCCCGAGGACGAGCTTTTTGAAAAGTACGGCACAGCCCTTGAAAACGACAGAGCTGAGCTTATAAGGCTTGAAAATGTGCTTGATAAAAGCTGGGACGAAATTAGGGACGTGCTTTTAAATCTGAAATTTTCTTCAACTCCCTATAAGCGTAATTACGAAAGCGACGTTAAGAATATCGTTGCTGAAACGAGAAAGCTTTACTGCGGCAAAAACAGTATTATAAACAGCGAGCTTACACCTCTGTTTTCTGCCTCGTCAGGTGAAATTCAGGAGGATAACGAAATACTTTATCCTGTTTTAAAACAGCTTATTTCCCTCGTCAGGGAATACCATGAAAAATGCTTTGAATCAAAAAAGGAGCTTAATGCCTATACCTTTTCGGATATTGAGCATTTTGCGATTGAGCTGCTGTTTAAAAGGAATGAGGACGGCTCCATTGTCAGAACGGATATAGCTGAGGAGTACCGTAATATTTTTTATGAAATCCTTGTAGACGAATATCAGGATACAAATACCGCTCAGGACACTCTTTTTGAAATGCTTTCCAACGGTCATAACCTTTTTATGGTTGGCGACGTTAAGCAGAGTATTTACCGTTTCAGGCTTGCAATGCCTCAGATTTTCAATGATAAAAAAGACAGCTTTTCTCATTATGACAAGGAAAGTGCTTCTGTTAATCAGAAGATTATTCTTGACCGCAATTTCCGTTCAGCAAAGGAAATCTGCGATTATTCAAACTATCTCTTTTCAATGCTTATGACTAAGAGAGTCGGTGAGCTTGATTATAATGAGGAGGAGTACTTATACGCCAACAAATCGCAGGAGAATAACGGCGTACCTCACGTTGAACTTAATCTTGTTCAGGTGCCTGACGGCGAAAATGCGGATGAATATGAAGCGCTGCAGATTGCAAAGAAAATATACGATAAGGTAAGCTCCCGAGAGCTTATCCGCGACGGAGAAACCGAGCGCGAAATACGTTACGGAGATTTTGCAATCCTTCTGCGCTCAACCAAAAACAGAATAGATACCTATTCAAAGGCTCTCAGCAGCTTCGGTATTCCCGTTAAGGCGGATAACCGAACAAATCTTTTTGATAACAACGAGGTTTCAATCCTTCTGTCGCTGTTAAGAGTTGTTGATAATCCAACCCTTGATATTCCGCTTGTTGCAACGCTGATGTCTGTTTTTTACGGATATACCGCCGATGAAATTGCAAGGGCGAGAGTAAACTATAAAGCGAATAATATATATTCCTCAATCAGCAGGGATACAGAAACCTTCTCAGCCTTTCTCAGCGACCTTGAAAGGTACAGGGGGTATGCCGCGTCAATGAGCGTTGAAAGCTTTATCCGTCAGGTTATAAGCGATTCCTCGTTCTTGTCCGTAATCTCCGCTATGGGAAATTACGAACAGCGCCAGCTAAACGTTATGAAGCTTATATCCCTCGCAAAGAGCTTTGATTCGGGCGAAAGCGTAGGGCTCACCGCTTTTATCAGATATATTGACAGGGTTATTGAAAACAACGTTTCCCTTGAAAGCGCAGAGGCTGTGGGTTTTAATGACGATTGCGTTCAGATTATGTCAATTCATAAGTCCAAGGGGCTTGAATTTCCCGTTTGTATTCTTGCGGGAACGGCGCATAGGTATAATAACGATGATTTAAAATCGCTTATCCTGCTCAATGATAGTTACGGCGTAGGGCTTAAGCTTATTAATGAGGAGCATTTGTACCGTTATAATTCACTGCAGTATACGGCAATTAAAAATATGCTTTCCGTTGCTTCAATGAGTGAAATTCTCCGTGTGTTATATGTTGCGATAACGAGAGCGGAAAATCAGTTTATGGCGTTTGCTTCTTATCCCGACGTTGCAAAACGGGTTAACTCTCTTTCGGCTAAGATAACGGGCGGAAGCATTAACCCATACGTTGTTAAAAAAGCAACTTGCGACGCTGACTTGCTTATTCTTCCTGCACTCCTTCATCCCTGCGGAAAACCGCTGCGCGAGCTTTGCGAAAACGACGTTAAGTTTCTGCCCGATGAAAAATCGGTTTTCAGCATTAGTATTTTAAGCGATAACGTCAGCGCAGGGGAGGAAACGGTAACAACTGTACCCTATAGCGAGGAACTTGTTAAAGAGATTGAGGAAAAGCTAAGCTTTAAGTATGAGGGTGCGGAGCTTTCGGGTTATTCGGCAAAACGAAATGCCTCCTCTCTTGATGAAAACGAGCAAGGATTTAAGTTTTTTGCAAAGAAAGTTCCTTCGTTTATTTCGGGCGATACCTTAACGGGCGCCGAGCTCGGAACGGCAATGCACTCTTTTATGCAGTATTTTTCCTATGAAAACGCAGTGGCTGACCTTGAAAACGAGATTCAGCGTCTTGAGGCGTGCGGAAGACTTACAGAGCTTCAAACTAAGGCGCTTAACAGAGATAAACTAAACGCCTTTTTAAACAACGATATTTCAAAGAGAATGTTTAATTCGGATAAGCTTTACCGCGAATATAAGATTTCCTCGTTCGTTCCTCTTTGCGAGCTTGAGAATACAGAGAGCCGCGAACCCGTCTTTGTTCAGGGTATAGCGGACGCTGTATTCGAAGAGAATGACGGTCTTGTGCTTGTTGATTATAAAACGGACGTTACCGATACTGAGGAGGAGCTTCTCGCTATGTATAAAAACCAGATTGCGTTTTATAAATCCGCTGTTGAAAAGTCGCTCGGCAAACCTGTAAAAGAAGCAATGCTCTATTCGTTTAACCTTAAAAAATGCTGTGTTTATAAATAATTTTTAAAAAACACTTGCATTTTTTACTAAGCTTTGTTATAATACATTGCGTTATAAAGGAACTTGGCTGTTACCAGGTTTTAAGTGAGGTGAAAATAATGAAGGAAGGAATTCATCCTAAGTACGAAACTTGTACGGTAAGATGCGCTTGCGGTGCTACTTATGAAACCAAGAGTACAGCAGGTGATATGAAGGTTGATATCTGCTCAAAGTGTCATCCTTTCTATACCGGTAAGCAGAAGCTTGTTGATACAGGCGGACGTGTTGACAGATTCAATAAGAGATTTGCTAAAAAAGCATAACGAAATAATAAGGCAACAACTGTTGCCTTATTTTTTTATATATGTTATATTTTAAACGGTGATTATATGGAAGAATATAAAACTGTAGAAAACGAGGCTTCGGACTATTTTATTGAAAAAAAGTCCAGGTTTATAGGCTACGTAATGCCTGTTAAAACTCAGGACGAGGCCGTTGCTTTCATTGAAAAAATTAAAAGTAAGCACTGGGACGCAACGCATAACGTTTACGCCTACGTTTTAAGGGAAAACAATATACAGCGCTATAGCGACGACGGTGAACCCGGCGGCACGGCAGGAGTTCCCGTGCTTGACGTTATGCTCAAAGCGGGAGTTGTTGACGCCTGCGTCGTTGCAACAAGGTATTTCGGCGGAACGCTTCTCGGCGCGGGAGGGCTTGTCAGAGCGTATTCCCACACCTCAAAGATTGCGCTTGAAGCGGGTAATATTATTACGATGGCGCAGTGCAGCATCCTTAAAATAGACGTGGATTACAGCTTTTATGAGCGCGCAAAAATCCTTGCTGAAAACTGCAAAGCCAATATTATTGATACACAGTTTACAGACTCAGTTTCCATAACCGTATCCGTAAAAGAAAACCTACAGCCGTTATTTGAAGATGAGTTGACTCAGGCAAGCAACGGAAAATATAAAGCCGAATTCTTATATTCAAAATTTGATAAAGCATAATAAGAAACACCGTTGAGGAGCCTCAACGGTGCCTTTTTTTCAGAATTTCCTGCTTAGCGTTATAACGTTTATCTCGGGATGATTGAAAAGCCTGAAGGGAAACTCGGCATTGCCGAGCCCTCGGCTTACTATCAGTTTCGGTCTTTCACCGAAGGAACCGCGGGCGTATTTCGGGTGAATGCCCTGTCCGGGTGAGTAAACGGGTCCTATAATCGGAAGAATGAACTGCCCTCCGTGAGCGTGTCCCGAAAGCTGTAGGTCAAAATCATAATTGCTGTAGTTTAGCTGTTCAACGCCTTCAAAGTTTTCGGGACAGTGTGAGAGAACTATTCTGAAGCCGCTGCTTCTTTCAAATTCTCTGAAATACTGTTCCATATCCGGGTATTCAAAGTCGCCGCGCCTTCTCGCCTTATAATCGTCAAAGTCTGCGATGTTCTCGTCTAAGCCGAGAATGGAGATTTCATTATCGCCTACGTTAAATGTTGTATATTCGTTAAGAAGAACGTTAAATCCGCACTTTTCAAGCTCGCCCATCAATATGTCAAAGTTTTCAAGGCGTCTTTCGTGATTACCGGTTATATAGTAAACGGGAGCAATTTCGCAAAGATTTTCAGCGTAGTTTAGCATTTTTTGCTTGTTTTTTGCCTTGTCGTCAATGTAGTCGCCCGTAATAACAATTATATCGGGCTTGAGCGACCTTGTTCTTTCAAGCGCTTTTTTAAAAGGCTTTGAGTGTAAATCGCTTAGATGTACTATCTTAACTCTGCTTTTTATGCTTTGACTTTTTATCAGATATCTGGTAACATCTATTAAATTGTTTTCTAAATATAAAAATATTGAAATTAAAATTAAAAATATTATAATAAGAACTACGTATTTCATAATCCACCTCGGTTATATAATAATATTTTAAAAAAATATTGTCAATAAAAAAGGGTTTTCAAAAATAAAATTGTAAGTATTAAATAAAGGCTGAATTTTGTCAAAGGAGGTTGTATTTTTGAATATCAGAGAAAAGTACGAAGATACTGAAAAGAGAATACTTTCGGATTCCGCTTGTCTGTCCTGCAATTCAAAGGGCAGAACGGTTTACGAAGAGCCTGATGAAATACGAACCTGCTTTCAGCGAGACCGTGACAGAATTATTCATAGTCAGTCGTTCAGAAGGCTAAAACATAAAACGCAGGTTTTCCTCGCTCCGAGCGGAGACCATTACCGTACAAGGCTTACTCATACTCTTGAAGTATCACAGATTGCAAGAACTATTGCAAGAGCGCTTAGGCTAAACGAGGATTTGACTGAGGCTATTGCTCTCGGGCACGACCTCGGGCATACGCCTTTCGGCCACGCGGGTGAAAGAGCGCTTGACAGTCTGAGCCCTTATGGATTTAAACATTATGAACAGAGCGTAAGAGTTGTTGAAAAGCTTGAAAAAAACGGCAGAGGTCTTAACCTTACCGATGAAGTTAAAAACGGAATTCTCTGCCATACTAAAGGTGAGGATGCCTATACCCTTGAAGGGCAGATTATCCGCATTGCCGATAAAATTGCATATATTAACCACGATATTGACGACGCCGAGCGCGCAGGCGTACTCAGCGAGGAAGGAATACCTCTTGAGCTGAGAATCAAGCTCGGTATGTCGAAAACCGAAAGAATAAATAATATGGTGCTTGACGTAATCAATAACAGTACCGATAAAATCCTTATGAGCGACGAAATGTGGCAGAATTTCAACGAGCTTCATAATTTTATGTTCGTTGCCGTATATAAAAATCCCGTTTGTAAAAGCGAGGAGGTTAAGGCGGTAGGTATGATTGAAAAGCTCTATAATTACTATATAAACAACCCCGACAAGCTCCCTGCAGAATACCGCAATATAGCGGAAAATGAAGCGCTTGAAATTGCGGTTACCGATTATATAGCAGGAATGAGCGATAATTATTCTGTTAAAATATTTAATCAGCTGTTCGTGCCGATGTTCTGGCTTGAATAAATCAAGGAGGTGAGACTGTGGCTCTGTCAGACAGCTTTCTTCAGGAACTTAAAATGAAAACGGATATAGAGGACGTGGTCTCAACCTACGTAACGCTTAAAAGGAGAGGCGCAACCTATGTAGGGCTCTGTCCGTTCCATAATGAAAAAACGCCGTCTTTTACGGTTTTTCCCGATACTCAGTCATTTTTCTGTTTTGGCTGTAACGCGGGCGGCGACGTAATAGGCTTTACTAAAAACATTGAAAACCTCGATTATATTGACGCTGTTAAAATGCTCGCTCAGCGCGCAGGAATGCAGATGCCCGAGGACGGGTATGACGATTCTCTCGGTAAAAAACGCAGAGTTATTCTTGAAATAAACCGAGAAACCGCTCGTTTTTATCATTCCTATATGATGAGTCCCGAAGGGAAAAAAGGACTTGACTATTTTAAATCAAGAGGGTTAAGCAAAAAAACGATTACCAAGTTCGGTTTGGGCTATGCCCCTGATGATTGGGACAAGCTTTTAAAACACCTCAAAGAAAAAGGTTATTCAATCGGCAATATGCTTGATGCGGGAGTTATTAAACGCTCGCAAAAGGGGAGTTATTACGATACCTTCAGGGACAGGGTAATGACGCCGATTATAGACGTAAGAGGCAACGTAATAGCCTTCGGCGGACGTGTGCTCGACCCTTCAATTCCAAATAAATACATAAATACAAGCGATACGCTTGTTTACAAAAAAACCAACGAGCTGTTCAATATGAATAACGCTAAAGACAGTAAGTCCGAAACGGTTATTCTCTGCGAAGGCTATATGGACGTTATCGCAATGCACCAGGCGGGCTTTACCAACTGCGTTGCAGGCTGCGGAACGGCGCTTACGGACGAGCAGGTGCGGCTTATAAACAGATATTTCAAAGAAGTCGTTCTCTGCTACGATAACGACGGAGCGGGAAGAAAGGCGCTTGATAAAGCGATAAGACTTTTCAACAATACGGATATTAAAATGCGTATTCCCGAACTCAGCGGAGGAAAGGACCCCGATGAAATTATAAAGAACCTCGGCGCCGAGCGTTTTAAGGCAATGCTTGAAGGCTCGTCAAATGAGATTGAGTATAAAATACTGAACCTCCGCGCAAACTATGATTTGAATTCCCTTAAAGGCAAAAATGATTTTCTAAACGAAGTTATAAAGCTTCTTGCAGACTGTACGCCTATTGAGCAGGATTTATACCTTTCAAAGCTTGCTGAAGAGCTTAACGTAGATAAAGCAAGCGCCAAAGCGCAGCTTTCTCAGTACGTCCGTAACAACCGCCGCCAAAAGCGGAATTTCGGCAGGAAAAACGAACTCAGAGAGCGAATGCGTGATGAGTACAGAGAATCCTATGAAAAATCCGCTTCAAGCCGTAAGATAAAAGCGGAGGACAGGCTTATAGGGCTGCTTCTGAAGTATCCGAGCTGTATAAAGTATACGGAAGGGTTTAACCCTGAAGTACTTTCAACGGGCTTTATCCGTAAGGTGTACGATATAACCGTTAGGCTGATTAACGATTCTGTAGATACAGACCTTATTCAGTATTCAGGTTTGCTTACTGATTCGGAGCTTGGACGGCTTTCGGGAATTCTAGCCCGTTCAAGCGACAGTATTAACCCGAGTGCAGAATTTAAAGATTGTATTAAAGCGGTTAACGAAGAATACGCGTCACTAAACTCAGAAGAAAAATCAGATTTAAAGGATGACAGCGTATTTCTGAGTGAACTTAATAAGCTTGGTAAAAATAACAATAATACATAAGAGGAGAACATAAATATGGATAAGAAAGAACCTAAAAAGGAAACAAAAAAAGCGGCTAAAAAGGACCAGAATAAAGAGAATAAGCAAAATAATCAGACCTTAACTCTTGAAGAGAAGAAGATGAACGCGTTTAAAAAGCTTGTTGAACGCGGTAAGGCTCAGGGTAATCTCTCCGCTCAGGAGATTGATACCGTAATCGTTGAGATGGACCTTGACGTTGACGAGCTTGAAAAGCTCAACGATATGCTTGACGCTGCAAACGTTACTATTATTGACGATTTTTCAGCAGAAGCTCTCAGCGGTATACCGCTTGAGGTTGACCTTCCAAAGGAAACCGACGCTGCAGAAACAGTTGCGGTAAACGACAATGCCGCTATGGACGATCCCGTTAAGGTTTACCTTAAGGAAATCGGTACAATTCCGCTTCTTACAGGTGAGGAGGAGCAGGTTCTTGCAATGCGTATTGCCGACGGTGATAAGCTTGCCAAGAAAAAGCTCGCCGAAGCCAATCTCCGTCTTGTTGTAAGTATTGCAAAGCGCTATGTGGGCAGAGGAATGCAGTTTCTTGATTTAATTCAGGAGGGAAACTTAGGACTCATTAAAGCAGTTGATAAATTTGATTATAATAAAGGATTTAAGTTTTCAACCTACGCAACGTGGTGGATAAGACAGGCTATTACAAGAGCTATTGCCGACCAGGCGAGAACAATCCGTATCCCCGTTCATATGGTTGAAACTATTAACAAGGTTAAAAAGGCTAAGTCTCAGCTTCTCCACCTCAGCGGTCACGAGCCTACTCCCGAAGAAATTGCGGATTATCTCAATATGCCCGTTGACAAGGTAAGAGAAATACTCCGCGTTGCTCAGGACCCCGTTTCGCTTGAAACACCCATAGGCGAAGAGGAAGACAGCCATCTCGGCGACTTTATCCCCGATGACGATGCGCTTGCTCCTGCTGACGCGGCTTCTATGAGCCTTCTTAAAGAGCAGCTTGCGGATGTCCTTAAAACCCTCACTCCGAGAGAGGAAAAGGTGCTTTCGCTTCGTTTCGGCCTTGAGGACGGAAACCCGAAAACTCTTGAAGAGGTTGGCAAGGAGTTCAACGTAACCCGTGAACGTATCCGTCAGATTGAGGCAAAAGCTCTCAGAAAGCTCCGTCATCCGAGCAGAAGTAAAAAATTAAAGGACTTTTTAGATTAATGGAACAGAGCAAGATAGACAGAATTAATGAGCTCGCCCGAAAAGCCAAAACGCCTGAGGGTTTAACCGAGGCTGAGGCAAACGAGCAGAAAATTCTCAGGCAGGAATATATAAATTCGTTTAAAGCGAATCTGATTTCTCAGCTTGAGAATACATATATTGTTGACGAAAAGGGCAATAAAAGAAAGTTAGGACGAAAGAATAAAGATGTCTAAGTTAATTATTATCGAAGGGCTTGACGGCTCGGGCAAATCCACGCAGACAGCACTTCTTCAGGAGTATTTTGAAAAGAGCGGCGTTACATATAAAAAGATAAAGCTTCCCGATTATGAAAGCCCGTCAAGCACGCTTGTGAATATGTATCTCGGCGGAGAGTTCGGCGATAATGCAGACGATGTTAATCCGTACGCCGCAGGAGCGTTTTATGCCGTTGACCGTTTTGCTTCATATAAGCTTAAATGGAAAAAGGACTATGAAAACGGTACGCTTATTCTTGCAGACAGATATGCAACTTCCAACTCGATTTACCAAATGGAAAAGCTCAGTCAGAGCGAATGGGAGTATTATCTTGAGTGGAGCGCCGATTTTGAATATAACAAAATCGGAATTCCAAGACCTGATTTGGTCCTCTTTCTTGATATGCCCGTTGAAATTTCCCAACGCCTTATGACAAGCCGTTATAACGGCGACGAGGATAAAAAAGACGTCCACGAAAAGAACGTTGAATTCCTTAATAACTGCCGTAAATCTGCGCTCTTTGCCGCAAAAAAGCAGGGATGGTGCGTAATCGAATGTTCAGACGGTGAAAATCCGCTGTCAATAGAAGAAATCCATTCAAAAATAATTGCGGCGGTAAAGGCTGAACTTGATAAAAAGTAATTGTAAAGGAGTATATTTATGGTTTACGTATTTTTAGCAGACGGCTTTGAGATTATTGAAGCGCTTGCTCCCGTTGATATGCTGACGAGGGCGGGAATAGAGGTTAAAACCGTAGGTGTTACGGGAGAACTCGTTGCTTCCTCCTGCGGAGTATCTGTCGCTGCCGATATGATAATTGACGATTTCGACTTTTATGACGTTGAGGCAATTGTCCTTCCCGGCGGTATGCCCGGAACGCTCAACCTTGAAGCTAATCCGACTGTGCAGCAGACTATTGATAATGCCGTAAATATAGGCGTTCCCGTTTGTGCAATCTGCGCCGCTCCTTCGATTCTCGGCAATAAGGGGCTTCTTGAAAACAGAGAAGCTACCTGTTTCCCGGGCTTTGAGGATAAACTTACAGGCGCTGAGCTGTCCGATAAATATGTTGTTACCGACGGCAATTTTATTACTGCAAGAGGTGCGGGAGTGTGCATTGATTTCGGTCTTGAAATAGTAAAAAAACTCCGCGGTGAAGAAGCAGCAGAGCAAATAAGAAAGTCAATTCAATGCAACCATTAAGTATAAAAGACGCTCTTCGCAGCTGTATGAAAGCTAAGCGGAAAAGAGTTGAAAATAAATCTGAAAAGGACGAAAGCATTTTTCGTAATCTCATTTCACTTCCCGAATACACTTTGGCAAAAACGATTCTTGCCTATGCTTCTCTTGAGGATGAGGTTGATACAGACAGATTAATTGAATACTCGCTCTCTGACGGCAAAAGGGTGGCTTTGCCTAAGTGTGCTGACGGGGAGGGAAATATGGATTTTTACATAATCAATTCGCTTTCGGACTTGAAAAAAGGCTATTTCGGAATAAGAGAGCCTGACCCCGAAAGATGTGAAAAGGTTGAGGACTTTTCTTCTTCCTTGCTTATAGTTCCGGGGCTTATATTTGACAGAGCGGGCTACAGACTCGGATACGGCGGAGGTTATTACGATAAATTTATTAAAAATTTTTCTTTTATTTCCGTTGGTTTGTGTTATAATAGCCTTATTATAAATAAAGTAGTAAGAGAAAATCACGATAAATCGGTTGATATAATTATCAGTGAAAACGAAATAATTTACTGTAACGGAGGGAAAAATGGATAATTTAGAATTCAGGTCCGGTAATGAAAAAAATAAAGACATCTATTTTTCAAACGGAGCAGAGGACGAGGTAAAAACATCATCGTCAAAGCCTGCAGGTTCTTCAACTAAGACTAAAAAGAGAAAGAAAAGAAACAGCGTTGCGTCAACGTATCTGTTTTTCTTCTTTGTTATTGTTATATCTATGATAGTATCCGTTTATGCAATTTTCTGTATGAACGATATTCTCGCTATTACCAAAAACACCTCAACGGTAACGGTTTCTTTTTCTCAGGAAATAAAGAGTACTGATGAGGCTATTGACGTTTTAAGCAGTAACGGTCTGATTAAATGTAAGCAATTCTGTAAATTATTTGTAAAACTGCGCGATAAGTTTATCCATTCCTCAGCTCTCGGCGCTCCTTATGACGCAGGCGTTTATTACCTCAACGGTAAAATGGGGCTTGAGGGAATGCTCGTTAATATGAAGGGATATAATAATGCTTCATCGGATGTTGTTAAGCTTACTTTCCCTGAGGGTTATACTGTTCCCGAAGTTATCAAAAAACTGGACGATAACGATGTTTGCGACAGAGAAGCGCTTCTCTCGGTAATTGAATCGACCTCATTTAACTTTGAACTCACCGAAGACCTTACCGCTCAGGAAAACGTACCCTACAGACTTGAGGGCTATCTTTTCCCCGATACCTATGAGTTCTACGTTGATGAAAGTCCCGCGTCAGTTATCAGAAAATTTCTTGAGCAGGGTGATAAGGTTTATACCGATAAATACAGCCAAAGAGCTAAAAAGCTCGGACTTTCAAGCTACGAGGTTATGACTATAGCTTCTATCGTTCAGAGAGAAACAGGCGACGTTAAGCAGATGAAGATTATCTCTGCAATTATTCAGAACCGTCTTGCTAATCCCTCACAGTATCCCACTATCGGATGCCAGTCAACGTCGGATTATATCACCAAGAAGGTTAAGCCCTCGCTTTCGTCAACGTCGTCCCATACGTCAGAGTATTATTTAACTTACTATAACACCAATAGCTCCTCTACTGTCGTAGGCCTTCCGGCAGGACCTATATGCAATCCCGGTAAGGACGCTATTGAAGCGGCGCTTTATCCCGCTGATACAGATGCAAAATACTTCTTCCACGATTCAGACGGAAATATGTATACCGCATCTTCACTTTCTGAGTTTAAGGAAAAGGTACAGCAGTACGCTCCGTATCTTGAATATTAATTATGGCAGAATTTCAAAACAGAAAAATTGAATTGCTTTCTCCTGCCGGAGATATGCTCAGGTTAAGGCTTGCCGTAAAGTTCGGCGCTGATGCCGTATATCTCGGCGGTGAAATGTTCGGAATGCGTTCAAATCCGTCAAATTTCAATGCCGATGAGCTTAAAGAAGCGGTTGAACTTGTCCATTCAAACGGAAAAAAGCTTTACCTTACCTGTAATACTTTGCCGAGAAATAAAGAACTTTCATTTCTTCCCGATTATCTCAAATATGCTCAGGAAATCGGTGTAGACGCGCTTATTATTGCCGATATGGGCGTTCTCTCCCTTGCTAAAAAATATGCTCCTGACGTTGATTTTCATATTTCTACTCAGGCGGGAGTAGTAAACTATGAGGCTGCTAATACGCTGTATGAAATGGGCGCTTCAAGAGTTGTAACTGCAAGAGAGCTTTCGCTTGACGAAATTAAGGAAATAAGAGACAAAACTAATCCCAACCTGGAAATTGAAGTTTTTGTACACGGCGCAATGTGTATGTCTTTCAGCGGGCGCTGTATACTCTCTGACTATATGGTAGGTAGGGATGCAAACCGCGGAGACTGCGCCCAGCCCTGCCGCTGGAAATACCACTTGGTGGAGGAGACCCGCCCCGGCGAATACTTTGAGATCACCGAGGACGGCGGCACCTATATCCTCAACTCCCGGGACATGCGCATGATCGAGCATCTCCCGGAGCTGCTGGACGCCGGTGTCAGCAGTCTCAAG
>DFGL01000065.1 GCA_002371215.1 Ruminococcaceae bacterium UBA3751
CGATTTGCATAAAAATAAAGCAGGTAAAAACCTGCTTTATTTGGTGGAGTGTACGCTCTAATAAACAATTATATCGCCTGTTTAGGCGGCTTGTGCGGTTGTTGGTTGGCAAGTGGTTGACATTTATAATAGAAGTCAACAAATTTTATCAAATAATATATGGTTTGTTTTTTTCATAATTTGGTATATATTTATCACATGCTTTTTCTAATTTCTTAAAATTACAACATATTCTGAGTAAAAACTGATTATTACCTTTTATCGTATTATAATATGTTTTTGAAGCATGGTTTAAAACATCTGCTTTATTTTTGTTTATATATGTAACCTGTCTTCTCAAAAGATTGGCATACTGAACATCAGTTTCGTCATTAATATCAAAAGATATTAGTGCACTTTCACATACCGGAATCATATTATTAAATCCAAGCAAGCCAAGTCTGCCGTTATCCAGCTTCATCAAGTGAACACCGCTCTTAATGTTAGCATGATTCGGTTTGGGTGATTCCATAGGCACAAAATACTTATATGTTCCAACACAAAGAACTATGCCAACATATGGCCTTTTTCTGTTTTTATTATTCTGTACTCTGGAATCTCTGCTTTGAAGATAACGAATGTATTTATCTTCAACTCTGTATATTTTTAAACTATCCATTTAAACTCCTCTATAAAAACAAGACAGACAAAGAAGCCTGTCTTGCTTTTTCATTCCCTACTTAACGGCAAGGGATTTCCGCTTTTTTTAGTTCCGACTTACGGCTCGGACTATCCGCTTTTTTAGGTTCCGATTTACGGCTCGGACTATCCGCTTAGATAGAAAGGAGGTCATAAATTCCTTTCAAATGTGGATATTATCCACACTATTATTATATCACAAAAAGCAATTATTTCAACAACAAAATACAGACTTTAAATAAAGCCATAACAATATATTGTATATTAACATTAAATAAGTATTAGATAATTTGACTGAAATATTTTAAAAAACTCAAACCGATAAACACGAAAAAATGTCTTAATGCCGTTGGATGTATCCAAAATCATCGGTTGCTCCGTACAGGCGGCGAGAGAATTATTTTACCGTGAGGACTTCCCGACTATCAAGGTCGGCAAGAACTTCAAGGTTATGAAATCCGCTTTCATTGATTGGTGCAAAGGACGGAGAGTGTAACTGAACATTCAGACAGCACTTAAATTTTGACTTAACAGAAAGAACGGAATGTAATAGTATATTAATGCTCATTTAACTTTCATTTAATACTTATAAATATAATAATGAAGAGGTGATATTTATGAAACGACAATTTATTATATTTACAATTATAGTTATAGTTTCAGCATTTTTATTTTCAGCGTGCGGTAACAGACAGAATGAAACAGCTGATGAAGAAAAAGCCTTAGCTACTGAAAACGAATATTATGAGATTTATGAACAAGTAATCTTTAATGAACAATACAATGTGCATGAAAATGTGCATGAAATCCATTTAACAATAGTTGATAAAAGCACGGGAGAAGAAACGTACAACACTACTCCTTGCAGAGCGTTTGATTACCACGGCGTTGAATTTGTGGATGGGAGCAATGATTTTGTTGTTAAATCAAGCGATGTCGGAGATTTGTGCTATGAATTCAATGAAAGCATAGTTTCTTGGAGTTTAAAAGAATAGCAAGCAAGTCAGCAGTTGCAACATTTGCAGCTGCTTTTCCTTATAAATTTGGTTGGCAAGCGGTTGACGTTCAGGCAGAGAGAGAATTATTTTACCGTGAGGACTTCCCGACAATCAAGGTCGGCAAGAACTTTAAGGTTATGAAATCCGCCTTCATTGACTGGTGCAAGGAAAGGAGAGTATAACGAAAGCCTCGGCGATGCCGAGGCTTTACTGTTGGCTACAGTTGATTAAGTAATTCCCGGAATTCGTTATCTTCACGAACAGAATCAAATTCTTCGTCTGAAAGCCAAGTATCTCTCATTATCTCACGGAGTGAGCGGGTGTCACTGGTTTGAAAATCAGTTTTCTTTATCGTAACATCACCGAGAATAATACTGCTTTGATGCTGCTCTTCAGGTCGCTCGTCAAACTGCTTTGCCGCTTGTGCTGCCTTGTTGAGATATGCAATAGCAGAATCAGTATCGTTTAACCGCATATATATTTCTGCAATTACAAATGGGATTCGTGCTTCTCCCCACGTATCCAAACTGCTTTGATTATCAAGAATGACATTCTGCAAGTCATACAGTTTCATCATTACAGCAAGCGAACCTTCATCCGACAGACAACCCGACTCACCGAGCAACCACACGGAACTGCGAAGATTGTTATATTCGTTCCTGATTTTTTCTCTTAAGAACGGCAGCTTTTCATTATCCTCTAACGCCCACCAGATATTATGTTCTCTGCACTGTTCCATAGTCGGTAGCGTTTCATAAATCTCTCTGCCTTTTCTCTTTCTTCCCATTTCGCAGTGCTGAAAAGCAAGTCGCGCTGTTGCCTCAAGTCGTAAGTCAAGGTCAGAACAATATTTCACTATTCTTTCGCCGATACGGATAATCTCGTCGTCATATTTTTCTCTGTTTTCTTTCCAATCAGGAATGTTACCGTCGTCATCGCCGGCAACAAAAAGAGCGAACATCAGTTTGTTAAGCAAGGCGTAATTATTTGGATATTCAGCAACACCTTTCCTTGCGATTTCTATGCAGTCGGAAACATCGCCCTTGCTGATAGCGTTTTGAAATTCTTCGAGATAGCGGTTGACTTTTTCCTTTTCAATAGCATCATCAACTCCCATCAAGGAATCAACAGTAACGCCGAAAAAGTCAGCCATAATCGGCAGTAATTCCATATCGGGATAGCAAACGCCGTTTTCCCAGCGGGATACGGACTGATAGGATACGCCAAGATATTCGGCGAACTCCTCCTGGGTAATATCTTTTGAACGGCGAAGCTCTTTAATTCTGTTTCCAATATTCAGTTTCATAATTCTTCTCCTTTAAGTGAATTGAAACCGGTACCTGTTTCTGATTACAATATAACACTTATCAAATCGAATAACAATAACGCATATAGAGAGATTTATTCTACAAGCGAGTGAATAAGTAGCAAAATAAAACCAAAAACCGGTTGGAATTTGGTTGGCAAGCGGTTGACGTTCAGGCAAACTCAAGTCAACTAATGGCAACCCAAGTAAGCCATGGCGATTTTCATAAATTCTGTTTTTATAGACCAATATAAATTTTCAGTTTTTTCGGTCGGAGTGACTCGTCAAAACATATTCCGTGATTAAAGCAAAATGCAAGCATTTTACTAACAATCACTCCATATGTTTCTCCTCTCGGCGGCGGTACAAGTATCCGCCACCGCAACCCTGACGGGTCTTAGACCAAAGAAAAGGACAGCCTAAGCTGTCCTTTTCTTTGGTCGGAGTGACAAGACTTGAACTTGCGACCCCTTGACCCCCAGTCAAGTGCGCTACCACCTGCGCTACACCCCGAAGCATTTTTAATGCTCATATACTATAACACATTTGAATTATAATTTCAACAAAAATTTTTTATTATTCCGTTTTTTCTTCCTCAGCCTCGGGAATTGAGTCCGCTGTGCCGTAAAGCTTAATGTCTTTTCTCGCCTTATTTTCCTGCGGTTTATCGTTAATAATATCAAGAATATACTTGTATCGGCTGAAGGTAAAATCCGGATAGCGCTGCTTAAAACGCTTAACAATCGGGTTTTCATCCGCCATTGTACGAACAGCTTTTCTGTAAAACTCGCTTTCGGTAATTGTTTTTTTAGCGTTTTCAAACTGCTCGCCCGTAAGGTCAACACCCTTTTGAACAGAGGTTATCAAATCGTTTTGCATTCCCTTTAAAGCGTTAGCCGTACCCGCCAAATCAGCAACCATTGTTGCAACGTCAACAAGCAGGACTGAATACAGAATAAAGCTTGTTATATAAAGCGCCTTGGGCGGCATAGCGTCCGTTAACTTAACAAGCAGGGGCTGAATAAGTTCAATGCTTATAACGATGCCTATTCCGAAGATAATACAGCCTTTAAGATAAATTCTGCCCTTGAT
Source organism: Ruminococcaceae bacterium UBA3751 (assembly GCA_002371215.1). GTDB lineage: Bacteria > Bacillota > Clostridia > Oscillospirales > Acutalibacteraceae > Eubacterium_R. The sequence continues at coordinate 4,075 of DFGL01000065.1, forward strand.
ATTAAACCTTCTGTCTGAATAATCCCACCACATTGCGTGGAAAAGCTTTTCCATAACAAAATGGGTTACATATTCAAGCGTGCTTGTTACAAGAGTACCTACAAGGAAAACAAGAAATACATTCTTAATTTTTCCGTAAATCAAAAGGGTACTCAGGCAGCCGCCAAAGCCGTAAATAGGACAAAGCGGACCGAAAAGGAAGCCTCTTTTAACAACCTTTTTATCCCTTATCAGGTACAAAACCGTTTCAAGAACCCAGCCGCCGAAACTGTAAATTATGAACCATAAAAAGTATTTACAAGCTATATTTATCATAAGTTGCCAATTCTCCTGTTAATCTCATTATATACCGGGGAAAAGCGCTTAGAGGTATGCAAATAATCCTCGCTCGCGCAGCGTTTATCGGCAAGAGTTAAAAGCCATGCGCCCTTTGATTTAGGCAGCTCAATCCCCATAGGGAACATATGGCTTAAAATCATATTTTTCTGTACGGGAGAAAGTGAGCCAAAATGGTTTTCTATATTTTTTACGGACATTTTGGGATGGTAATAGATATGATATTCCTCGTGCTTTTCCGTATACCATTCATAAAGATAAAAATCGTGAAGAAGCGCCGCTCTCGTTATTTCACGGGCGTTTTCAAGCTTCAGGCGGTCCGCCATTTTTAAAACCGAATATGAAACATACAGGCTGTGATAATGAGTAGTAGTCTCCTTATGATGATGGTATTTATCCATCCCCTTAACAAGATCATCGGAGAGCAAATCCGCCGTATATTCAAGATATTTATCTATATATTTTCTCTCACTGTTTACGTTCATTTTTTAATCCCTTTGTCAATTATATTCATAAAAAGCTCTTTGTAAATACTTAACTGAAAAAATTATATTTTTATTTATATTTACAGAAGGATTATTCCGTTTTCCCTGCATTCCTCGCGCATTTCATCGCTCCAGATTGCGCACTGCACCTCGCCGATATGAGCCTTTTCAAGAAGAAGCATACAGAGCCTTGACTGCCCTATGCCGCCGCCGATTGTAAGCGGAAGAGTTCCGTCAAGTATGCCTTTATGAAACGGGAATTTCTCTCTTTCAAGGCAGCCCTCAGCTTCAAGCTGACGGTGAAGACTCTCTGCGTCAACGCGTATTCCCATTGAGCTGATTTCAAGCGCGTGACCGAGCACCTCGTTCCATATCATAATATCGCCGTTGAGCTCCCAGTCGTCGTAATCGGGGGCTCTGCCGTCGTGCTTCTTTCCGCTTTTAAGCTTTCCGCCGATTTTCTGAATGAACACCGTACCGTGCTCCTTAACAACGGCGTCCTCACGCTCTTTTCCTGTTAAATCGGGGTACATATCCTCAAGCTCCTGGGAAGTGATGAAGAACACCTCCTCCTTCATATCAAAGCTGAGAATAGGGTATTTATTCTTAACAACGTCGTTAGTCTCGCTTATTGCGCGTACTATTTTATGCACAGCCCACTTGAGAAATTCCTCATTGCGCTCCTCTTTCGTAATAACTCTGCACCAGTCCCACTGGTCAACGAAAAGAGAATGGGTGTTATCCGTATCGTCGTCGCGGCGGATAGCGTTCATATCGGTATATATTCCCTCGTCGTGCTCATATCCGTAGCGGTAAAGCGCAAGCCTTTTCCACTTTGCAAGCGACTGTACGACTTCAGCCTCGCCGCTTATATTTTTCATTGTAAAATGAACTTTTCTCTCAACGCCGTTGAGGTCATCGTTTATTCCGCTCTCCTTCGTTACCATAATAGGCGCAGTTACTCTGTCAAGGTTCAGAGCCTTTGAAAGCTTAAACTGGAAGGTGTCCTTTATGGTTTTAATAGCGTACTGAGTTTCACGCTGAGTGAGCTTACTTTTATAATCCTTTGGATAAATCATTATAATCTGCCTCCTTTACGGAAGTTACTTATTTAATATTGCCAACAGTTCTCGGGTAAAGAATAACGTCGCGGATATTTGCCATACCCGTACAGTACATAATCATTCTTTCAAAGCCGAGACCGAAGCCCGAGTGAGGAACGGAGCCGAATTTTCTGAGGTCAAGATAAAACTCATAGCCCTCCTTGCTCATTCCCTTTTCCTCCATTGCGGCTATGAGCTTATCGTAATCGGCCTCTCTTTCGCTGCCGCCGATAATTTCGCCTACACCGGGTACTAAAAGGTCAGTTGCGGCAACGGTTTTACCGTCCGCATTCTGCTTCATATAGAAGGACTTGATGCCCTTCGGATAGTTGATAAGGAATACGGGCTTTTTATAAACCTGCTCGGTAATATATCTCTCGTGCTCGCTTTGAAGGTCGCAGCCCCATTCAACGGGATATTCAAACTTAACGTCAGCCTTTTTAAGAATATCAATTGCCTCTGTATAATCAACAACGGCAAAATCGTTATTAACAACGGATAAGAGCTTATCCTTAAGTCCCTTTTCAAAGCGCTGCTCAAAGAAAGCGAGCTCATCGGGGCATTTTTCCATATAGTCGCGGATAATATATTTCATCATATCCTCTGCGATCTCAATAAGGTCGGGAAGCTCGCAAAAAGCGATTTCCGGCTCAACGTGCCAGAATTCCGCAACGTGACGCTGAGTGTTTGAATTTTCAGCGCGGAAGGAAGGACCGAAGGTGTAAATCTTGCCGAGTCCCATAGCGGCAACCTCTCCCTCAAGCTGACCGGAAACGGAAAGCCCCGTCTTTTTGCCGAAGAAATCGTCTGCATAATAATCCTCTTCGTTTTCGTAATCCTTGCTGTAGCCGATAGTGGTTACCTGGAACATTTCGCCCGCGCCCTCACAGTCAGAGCCTGTGATAAGCGGAGTGTTGATATAAACGTATCCCCTCTCCTGGAAGAAACGGTGAATAGCCGCCGCAAGCACGGAACGAACGCGGAATACAGCGTTAAAGGTATTTGTACGAACGCGGATATGCGGCATTTCACGAAGGGTTTCAAGCTTCTGGAATTTCTTCTGGAGCGGATAGTCGGGAGGGCAAACGCCGAGAACTTCAATTTCTTCAGCGTTAATCTCGTTAGTGGAGTTATTTGTGTTTTTAACAACCTTTCCCGTTACCTTCAGCGAAGCGCCGAGCTTCATAGCCTCGGAAGATACGGAAATATCGCTGTTTTTATCTATAACTATCTGAAGATGATTAAGGCTCGTTCCGTCGTTAAGCGCAAGGAATGCAACGTTTTTACTGTCACGCGCGGTACGCACCCAGCCGCAGACCGTTACCTCTTTTCCTACAAATTCATCGGTTTTTAAAATCTTTTCAATGTCTGTGTGTTTCATAATAAAACCTCCAAAATATAAAAATACAGCCAACATCGTCCTGACGTATAGGACGAGTGACTGTAACCCGTGGTGCCACCTATATTGCTCTTACGAGCCGCTTTGGGCTTCTTTTCAAAGCCTGCTTTTATAACGGAAAGCCCCCGTCTCACCTACTGAGTTGCCCGTTCAGCTTGAAGCTCTTAAGTGTTCTTCATACAGCCGTTACTGCGCGGCTTCCACCGTCCCGCGCTCTCTTTAAGCACTTTGCCGTACTACTTTTCTTCGTCATCGCTTTTGAAATTATAGGGTAATTATATACTTGAACAGTCAATTTGTCAAGTTTTTCATATAAAAGGTAAAATTTAACTGCTAAAGCGCATATATTAAAAAGGTGATTAAAATGCTTTCTGCTATTTTTTCTTTTTTCAGCGCGCATATTTTATACCTTATTCTGCATATACAGAACCAGACCAGCTTTCCCAAACCGCTGAGCTCAAAGGAGGAGCGCTACTACCTTGAACAGCTCGCGCAGGGCGATAAAAACGCAAGGGGCGTTCTCATTGAGCGAAACCTACGCCTCGTCAGCCATATTGTTAAAAAATACTATTCAAAAACGAACGACACGGACGACCTTGTTTCAATAGGCACGATTGGGCTTATTAAGGCGGTTGACAGCTTTGATTATACTAAGGGAACGCGTTTTTCAACCTATGCCTCCCGCTGCATTGAAAACGAGATACTGATGCATTTCCGCGCTCTTAAAAAGACGGGCGGGGACGTACTCCTCGGGGACGCGATTGATATTGATAAGGACGGCAATCCGCTGACTATTGAGGATACTATTGCGGACGATACGGACCTCTCCGAAGAGCTTGAAATGAAAACGCGCTGGAGCCAGGTTAAAAGCTACATAGAAAATATGGACGACGAGCGCGCAAGGGAGATAATTATTTTAAGATACGGGCTTAACAACAAAAAGCCGCTCACTCAGCGCGAGGTTGCCGAGAGGCTCAACATCAGCCGCTCCTACGTTTCAAGAATTGAAAAGAAAACGCTGAGCGATATAAGGAAAAGTTTAAAATAATAAGGGAGGCTCCGCCTCCCTTTTAATTATGCCTTTAATGCGCGCTGACCGATATCCTTGCGGTAATGCGCGTTTTCAAAATGGATTTTTGAAACGCCTTCGTAGGATTTTTCAAGCGCTTCGCTGAGCGTTGCGCCGAGCGCGGTTACGCCGAGAACGCGTCCGCCCGAGGTAACGAGCTTATCGCCCTCGAGCTTAGTGCCTGCGTGGTATACGGTAACGCCGTCAAGGTCTCCGTTTGTAAGCCCCGTAATTTCAAATCCCTTCGGGTACGATTTAGGATAACCGCCCGAAGCCATAATTACGCAGGTGCAGGCTCTCTCATCCCATTCAATATCAAGTTCTGAGAGAGTACCGTTATTAATTGCCTCAAATATTTCCATAATATCCGTTTTAAGGCGCGGAAGAACGACCTGAGTTTCAGGGTCGCCGAAACGGCAGTTATACTCAATTACCTTCGGTCCTTTAGGGGTAATCATAAGCCCGAAATAAAGGCAGCCCTTAAAGGTTCTTCCCTCTTTATTCATAGCCTCAATAGTGGGAATAAAGATTTTTTCCATACATTCAGCGGCAACCTCATCGGTATAATACGGATTTGGCGAAACGGTACCCATACCGCCCGTATTCAGCCCCTTATCACCGTCAAGAGCGCGTTTATGGTCCATTGAGGATACCATAGGTTTAACGCATTTACCGTCCGTAAAGGCAAGCACTGAAACCTCGGGTCCTGTAAGGAATTCCTCAACGACAACATTGTTGCCCGAAGCGCCGAAAATCTTATCCTCCATTATCTCCTTAACGCCTGCAACAGCCTCATCGAGCGTTTCGGGAATTATTACTCCCTTACCGAGAGCAAGCCCGTCAGCCTTTATAACGGTTGGAAATTCGCCTTTTTCGGTAATATAAGCGATAACGTCTGCAGGCTCGTCAAAAACCTTGTATTCAGCCGTAGGAATGCCGTATTTAAGCATTAAATTCTTTGAGAACACCTTAGAGCCCTCGATAATTGCCGCTGCTTTATTCGGACCGAAGGTTTTGAAGCCCGCTGCGTTAAGCGCGTCAACCATACCCATTACGAGCGGGTCATCGGGCGCAACAACAACAAAATCAGCCTTTATTTCCTTAGCCAGCGCAACAACGCCGTCAATATCCGTTGCACCTACGTTAAAGCATTCTGCGTCAAAGGATATCCCGCCGTTGCCGGGACAACAGGCGATATAATCCACCTTCGGCGACTTTTTAATTGCCTTAATCAGAGCGTGCTCGCGTCCGCCCGAGCCTACTACTAATACTCTCATTTTTATCCTCCTGTTTTCGGGGCGCCGGGGTCGTCGCCCCCTACGGTTGTTTTTCATTTTTTGGGGCGCCGAGGTCGTCGCCCCCTACGGTGTTTTTCATTTTTCGGGTCGTCGCCCGCTACGGTTATTGGTTTTTGTTTATAATACGGGTTTCCTCTGCACCCGTTTCAAGATTGATAAAGCGGGTAAAAAGCGAAACCTTGTTATCCTCGTTGAGATTATCCCAGAGCATAGCCGTAAATTCGTCAATATTATCCTGCTCAATGGCAACGGGAGTCGGCTCGCCCTCAAAGGAAGGAATCGGATTACCGTCGCAAACATAGGTATGAAGGAAGTGACCTAAGCCTGCGCACGCGGGGTATTCATAGAAAAAGCGAAGGCACTGAGGCTTGCCCATATTTGACTTGAGAATAGACATATTGTAGTCGCCGTTCGGCTTAACAACTGCGGATATTCTCGGGGTATAATTGGGCGCGTCGTCCTCATATTCCCTTGTTAAAAGGGCGTGACGGTAGCATTTACCCTCTTTCATAAAATCGTAGATAGTATCCGTCTGGTCGCCGTTGGTAACGATAGTTTTACCGTCGAGCTTGAGAACAGGATTGTAGATAATAAGGTGCGGGTCCTCCATTTTGCTTTCATCAAAAGCCTTCGTTCTAATTCCGCCCCTTTCGTTTTCTTCAAAAATTCTGTTGCGCGAATTAACGCTTCTTCCCATAATGAAGTAAGCGATAGCAACGTTTTTATCATCTTTGGTTCTTCCGATAACGATACCTCTGCCGGGGTAAGTGTTGGTATTGAGCTCGGTTGCAAGTGATTTAATTTCCATAGTGTTTCCTCCTAAAACGGTGCTGAGCACCTTCACCTCATCCGTCACTGCGTGACACCATCTCCTCAGGGAGAAGGCTCTCAAAGGATTTCTGTTTTATTTCCGTTTATTTTAATTCTTCCTTCGCAGAAAAGCGAAACCGCTTTGGGAAGAATTTCCCACTCTGCCTGGCGCATAACGCGGTATTGAAGAATATCCTCGTTATCCCCCTGCTCAACGGGTACGGCTTTTTGAAGAATTATTGCGCCGCCGTCCGTGATTTCGTTAACAAAATGAGCGGTAGCGCCCGTAACCTTAACACCGCTTTCAAGCACTGCGGTATGGACTCTTTTGCCGTAAAAGCCGTCGCCGCAGAAAAGCGGAATCAGGCTCGGGTGAATATTGATTATACGGTTTCTGTACTGCTTTATAAGGTCCTCGCCAAGGATTGTAAGAAAGCCCGCAAGCACAATCAAGTCAATGCTTTTGCCTTCAAGAACGTCAAGCACAGCATTATCGTAATCCGCCTTGGTAGGATAGTTTTTCTTATTTACAACGGCGGTTTCAACCCCCGCCTTTTTTGCTCTTTCAAGAGCGTAGGCGTTTTCGTTTGAGGCTAAAACAAGGGTGATTTTTCCGTTTTTTATCTCACCGCGCGCCTCAGCGTCAAGCAGCGCCTGAAGGTTGGTTCCGCCGCCTGAAACAAATACCGCAATATTCATCATACGAGCTTCACTCCCTTTTCGCCGTTTCTGATTTCGCCGACAACAGCCGCCTTTTCGCCCGCAGAATCAAGTATTCTGACAGCCTCGTCAGCCTTATCGCCGTCAACGGCAAGGATAATTCCCGTACCCATATTGAAGGTATTGTACATATCGTGCTCGCTGATACCGCCCGTTTTCTGAATAAGGTTAAATATCGGCTTTTTAAAGCACTTATCCTTTTCAATTACAGCCTCTGTATTATCGCCGAGCATTCTCGGGACGTTCTCATAAAAGCCGCCGCCCGTAATATGGGAAATAGCGTTTACTCTTACGCCGTCCATAAGGGTAAGAAGCGGTTTAACATAGATTCTTGTCGGAGTAAGAAGCTCCTCGCCGAGAGTTTTACCGAGCTCGTCATAGTGAACTGCTATTGTTTTTTCGTTAACGTCAAACACCTTTCTTACAAGAGAAAAGCCGTTTGAATGAACGCCCGAGGAAGCGATTGCAATAAGCGCGTCGCCCTCCTTTAAATTCTCGCCTGAAACGAGCCTGTCCTTTTCGCCTATACCAACGGTGAAGCCCGCGAGGTCGTAATCCTCCTCAGGCATTAAACCGGGATGCTCTGCAGTTTCGCCGCCTACGAGCGCACAGCCCGACATAACGCAGCCCTCAGCTACGCCCTTAACAATCTGCTCAATCTTTTCGGGAAAATTCTTACCGCACGCGATATAATCAAGGAAAAACAGCGGCTTTGCGCCCGAACACGCAACGTCGTTAACGCACATTGCAACGCAGTCGATACCGATAGTATCGTGTTTATCCATTAAAAATGCAAGCTTGAGTTTAGTGCCTACACCGTCCGTTCCCGAAACGAGTACAGGGTTTTTATATTCGTTTAAAGGGAGCTCAAACATACCACCGAAGCCGCCGATACCACCGATTACTCCCGGAATTTCCGTCTTTTTAACGTGGGATTTGATAAGCTCAACGGATTTATAACCCGCCGTTACGTCAACTCCCGCTGCCGCATAACTGTCGCTGAAACTTTTCTGCATAATTAAAGCTCCTTTATTTTTTCCTGTAGTGCTCTGTCCTTTTCTTCAACCTGCTTTGCCATATCCTCGCGCATTGAGATAAGCTTATCCTGAAGCTCAACGTTGCTTACCGCAAGGATTTCCGCCGCGAGCAGCGCCGCGTTTTTTGCAGCGTTTATTCCAACGGTTGCAACAGGTATTCCCGGAGGCATCATAACCGTTGAATAAAGCGCGTCCGTACCGTCAAGCACCTTTGCCGAGCAAGGAATACCGATTACCGGAAGGGTTGTTGAAGCGGCAAGAACGCCGCCGAGATGAGCCGCCATACCCGCAGCAGCTATAATTACACCGAAGCCGTTTGCTATCGCGTTTTTTGAAAAATCGTGAGCCGCTTCAGGCGTTCTGTGTGCTGACATAACGCGAACCTCAGTTTCAATCCCTAAATCCCTGAGCTGCCTGATTGCAGGAGTTACTACCGGCAAATCGCTGTCCGAGCCCATAATTATCGCTACTTTTTTCATAAGCAAGTCCTCCGTATTTTTTTATTAGTATAACATAAATATATAATTCAAAAAATAACAATATAGTTACAAAACAAGCACCTGAGCGCAATAACGCTCAGGTGCATAAATTTTAGTCAACAAGCTCAATAATACACATCTCGGCTGCGTCGCCGCGACGAGGGCCTGTTTTAATTATACGAGTGTAACCACCGTTTCTGTCTTCATACTTAGGAGCAATCTCATCAAAAAGCTTCTTTACAACGTCTTCCTTAGTAACGTAAGCAAGCACCTGTCTTCTTGAATGAAGGGTATCGTTCTTGCCGAGAGTAATCATTCTCTCAGCCATAGCGCGAACTTCCTTTGCTCTTGTAACGGTAGTTTCAATTTTGCCGTTCTCTAAAAGATAAGTAACGAGTCCTCTGAGCATAGCCCTTCTCTGATCTGTGGGTCTGCCCAATTTTCTGCTACCTGGCATAAATATCCCTCCTTTTAGTCCTCTTCCTTTGCAAGTTTAAATCCGAGAGTTGCCAGCTTGCCGACAACTTCGTCAAGCGACTTACGACCGAGGTTTCTAACCTTCATCATATCCTCTTCGGATTTTCCGATTAAGTCTTCAACTGTATTAATTCCGGCTCTCTTCAAGCAGTTGAAGGAGCGTACAGAAAGGTCAAGCTCTTCAATAGTCATCTCAAGAGCCTTTTCCTTGCCGTCATCGTCTTTTTCAACCATGATTTCGGCATTGCTCATCTCCTCAGAGAGATTTACGAAAAGGTTAAGATGCTCATTGAGAATCTTTGCAGCTAAGGAAGCTGCTTCATCTGCCGGAATTGTTCCGTCAGTCTCAACATCGAGAATAAGCTTATCGAGGTCAGTCTGCTGTCCTACACGGGTATTTTCAACAGTGTAGTTAACCTTGAGGACCGGAGTATAAATGCTGTCAATTGCAATTGTTCCGATCGGGAGGTCCATAAGCTGCTTATTACGGTCGCAAGGAACGTATCCGCGTCCGCTGTCAGCAGTGAGTTCCATAACTACGTTTGCACCTTCGTCAAGGTAAGCGATATGGAGGTCGGGATTAAGGATTTCAACATCAGAGTCATGCTTGATGTCGCCCGCAGTAATCTCACCCTCGCCGCTTGCTTCAATATAAAGGGTTTTAGCGTTTTCGTCATGGATTTTAAGAATGATGTTCTTAAGGTTAAGAACTATCTCTGTAACGTCCTCTTTAACGTGAGGAATTGTTGAAAATTCGTGTAATACACCGTCAATCTTAACGGAAGTAATAGCATAACCCGGAAGTGAGGAGAGAAGTACTCTTCTCATTGAGTTTCCGAGAGTTGTGCCGAAACCTCTTTCAAGCGGTTCAACAACAAATCTGCCTACGCTTCTGCTTCCCTGAGTAGATAAATCTACTATTTCGATATTAGGCTTATCAATTTCTATCATTTAAAAGCCTCCTAAACTTTGTTGTGTTTGTGTTACTAAAATAACAGTGATATACAGTAAATTATTATTTAGAATAGAACTCAACAATAAGATTGTACTGTAAATCGTAATCAAGATCCTCAGAGGTAGGAAGTGCAAGTACCTTACCCTTAAGATTTTCCTGATCAAGCTCAACCCACTTAGGAACTAACTGAGAAGGACCTTCTTCCTTAACAGTTTTGAATACGTCAATATCTTTGCTCTTGTCACGAACAGAAATAACATCGCCTACCTTAACTCTGTAGGAAGGGATATTAACCTTCTTACCGTTTACAAGGAAATGAGCATGGGACACGAACTGGCGCGCCTGCTTTCTTGTCTGGCAGAGGCCAAGACGGAAAACAACGTTATCAAGACGTGTTTCAAGAAGCATAATCATATTTTCGCCGGTTACGCCCTGCATACGCTCAGCTTCTTCATATACGCGGCGAGACTGCTTCTCAAGAATACCGTAAATGAACTTTACCTTCTGCTTTTCGTTGAGCTGAAGTGAGTATTCAGAAGCCTTTCTTCTGCGCTTACCCTGCTGATTTCTGTTTGTGTCTTTCTTTGCATAACCTAAAACAGAAGGAGAGATATCGTATCTCTTACATCTTCTTGCAACAGGCTGTCTGTTAATTGCCATCTTACATATACCTCCTATAATAAATTATACACGGCGTCTCTTAGGCGGACGGCAACCATTGTGCGGGATAGGAGTAACATCCTTGATGAGAGTTACATCAAGGCCTGCGGTCTGAAGCGCTCTTACAGCGGATTCACGGCCTGCGCCGGGACCCTTAACGTAAACTTCAACAGTCTTCATACCATGCTCAGTAGCAATTTTAGCAGCTGTTTCTGCTGCTGTCTGAGCTGCGAAGGGAGTAGACTTCTTTGAACCGCGGAAGCCCATTTCACCTGCAGATGCCCAGGAAACTGCATTACCCTGAGTATCAGTAATTGTTACGATAGTATTGTTGAAGGTTGACTGAATATGAGCAACACCGCGTTCAATATTCTTCTTCTCACGTCTTTTACGAGAAGTAGCTTTCTTTTGTGCCATTAGTGTTTCCTCCTATTACTTCTTCTTGTTAGCAATAGTCTTCTTAGGACCTTTGCGTGTTCTTGCATTGTTCTTAGAGGTCTGTCCTCTTACGGGGAGACCCTTTCTGTGACGAATGCCTCTGTAACTACCGATTTCGATAAGTCTTTTGATGTCAAAAGCAACATTTCTTCTGAGATCACCCTCAACGGTAAGGTTATGGGTAATATAATCAGAAATCTTTTTAACATCGCTCTCTGATAAATCTCTGCAACGGGTGTCAGGATTAACGCCTGTTTCAGCGATTATCTTAGTTGCAGTAGTTCTGCCGATACCGTAAATATAGGTAAGGCCGATTTCTACTCTCTTGTCATTAGGTAAATCAACACCTGAAATACGTGCCATATTATAATTACCTCCGATTATTCTTCAGGGATTAGCCCTGACGCTGCTTATGCTTTGGATTTTCACAGATTACCATTACTTTTCCATTGCGCTTAATAACTTTGCATTTTTCGCAAATTTTCTTTACAGAAGGTCTTACTTTCATTTGAATTTCCTCCTAATTTTTACTTGGAACGCCAGGTTATACGTCCTTTTGAAAGGTCGTACGGTGACATTTCCATTGTTACTTTATCGCCGGGAAGAATACGAATGTTGTTCATTCTGAGCTTTCCCGAGATGTGAGCTGTAATAATGTGGCCGTTCTGAAGCGATACCTTAAAAGTTGTATTGGGAAGCGCCTCTACCACAGTACCTTCAACTTCTATCATATCTGACTTAGACATCTTATACCTCGCTAAAATTAATTAGTTTTGAGTTGATGTATAGGAACGGGCATTTTTGCCTGTTCGATTAACTGGAATCACATTACGGCGTAATCGCCTGCAATTGAAGTTAACTATGCTTTCGTTAATATTACGGGACCGTTAGTAGTGATGGCTACGGTATTCTCAAAATGAGCTGATGCCTTGCCGTCTGCTGTTTTAACCGTCCAGCCGTCCGAAAGTGTTTTAACCTTATGGGTTCCCAGATTAATCATTGGTTCAATTGCCAATGTCATTCCGGGTAATAGTCTGATACCACGTCCTGCGTGTCCGAAGTTCGGTACGCTCGGCTCTTCATGAAGCTTGGTACCCACGCCGTGACCTACGAAATCTCTTACTACGGAGAAGCCGCGCTCCTCGCAGTAGGTCTGGACTGCATTGCCTATATCGCCTACTCTGTTGCCCGGAACAGCCTGCTCAATTCCCTTATAGAGAGCCTCGCGGGTTGTTTCCACCAGCCGCTTTACCTCGGGTGAGCAAGACCCGCAGATAAATGTGGCAGCATTATCGCCGTTATAGCCGTTTTTCGCAGCTCCCAAGTCTATTGAAACAATGTCGCCTTCCTTGATGACGCGTTTTTTGCTCGGGATACCGTGGATAACCTCATCATTTATTGATATACAAGCAGTTGCGGGAAAACCTCCGTAATTTAGGAAATTCGGCGTTGCTCCGCATTTGATTATGAAATCATAAGCAATTTTATCAATTTCATAGGTAGTAATGCCGGGGCGCACCGCCTCTCCTGCAAGCTGCAATGCCTGAGCAGAGATTACGCAAGCCTCTTTCATAAGCTCAAGTTCTCTGCTGCTCTTAATATCTATCATTGTTAACCCTCCAGCGCCTCAAAAACAAGCTTTGTTGTTTCTTCAACATCCTCCTGACCTTCAACGATTACGAGCTTACCAAGCTTTTCGTAAAAGTCCTTAAGCGGCTCAGTCATCTCGTGGTATTCCACAAGGCGTGCCTGCACTGTTTCAGGAGCGTCATCCTTACGCTGAATAAGTTCACCGCCGCACGCATCGCAAACTCCCTCAACCTTAGGCTGTTTATAGATAAGGTGATAGGAATTAGCACATTTTGCGCATACTCTGCGACCGGATAATCTCGCCGTGATTTTCTCATCGGGAACCTCAATATCAACAACCTTGTCAATTATAATTCCCATATCCTCAAGCGCCTGCGCCTGGGGAATAGTCCTCGGAAAACCGTCAAGAATAAATCCGTTTTTGCAATCGTCTTCCTTAAGTCTGTCTTTGATAATTCCGATTACAACCTCATCCGGAACCAAGCTGCCGGCGTCCATATACGCCTTAGCTTTAAGTCCCATCTCCGTGCCGTTCTTAAGAGCGGCACGGATGATGTTACCGGTTGAAATTGCAGGAATATTATACTTTTCTACTATCTTTTCCGCCTGAGTGCCTTTTCCTGCACCCGGTGCGCCTAAAAGAATTAGGTTCATATATATTCCTCCGAATAGATTAATCAAGGAAGCCCTTGTAATGTTTCATCATCATCTGTGATTCAAGCTGACGAACAGTCTCAAGTGCAACACCAACCAAAATGATAAGCGATGTACCGCCGAGGCTGATTGTCATACCGCCCTGAGCCGCGATTGAATTTGCCGCTGCGTCGGGGTTGGCAGGAATAGCCGCTTTACAGATGAGCGAGTAAACAATCGGGAAGAGAGCTACTGCGGAAATCATAAGAGCACCGATAAGTACGAGCCTTGAAATGATTTTCATAAGATAATCCGATGTAGGTCTACCCGGTCTGATACCCGGAATTGTGCCGTTATTCTTACGAAGGTTATTTGCCATTTCAATCGGGTTGTACTGAATAGTACTGTAGAAATAAGCAAAGAAGATTATCAGTAAGAAATAGAATAATGCATACCACCAGCTGTCGCCCTGGAAGATGTTGAAGAACTTGCCCCAGAAGGAATCCTCAGCGGGCTTATTCTTAAGGAACATCTGTACAGTAGCGGGAAGCGAGAGGATTGAAGATGCAAAGATAATCGGAAGAACGCCGCTCATATTAATCTTAATAGGCATATGAGTGTTCTGACCGCCGTACATCTTTCTTCCTACTACGCGCTTTGAATACTGGATTGGAAGCCTTCTCTCAGCGTTATCAACAAGTACGATATACGCAATCATAAGAATGAAGCATACGATTACGAACGGAACGAGGATTCTGTAAACCAGCTGACCTGTTCTCCAGTACTCGCCGAGCTGAGCGATAAGGGTCGGGAAGCGGGATACGATACCGGCGAAAAGGATAATTGAAATACCGTTGCCGATACCCTGAATTGAAATCTGCTCACCGAGCCACATAATAACTGCAGTACCTGCTGTGAGAACTGCGATGATAACTATTGCCTGGAAGACTGCGTCAAATCCTGTGAATTCGCTGCCGTCAGCCTTAAGCATAAGATAGTTGTTAGAACGAAGGAAGAAGTAATAAGCAAGAGACTGAAGTAAACCTAAAACAACGGTTACAAATCTTGTTATCGTATTAATCTTCTTTCTTCCCTCCTCGCCCTCTTTCTGAAGCTTTTCAAGAGCGGGGATTGCTACTCCGAGGAGCTGCATAATAATCGAGCTGTTGATGTACGGAGTGATTGACATAGCGAAGATTGTTCCGTATGTGAACGCACTACCCGTCATCAGGCTCAGATAAGTTAAAATTGTATTTCCTTTACCAACGTCAATCTCATCAACGATATTGAGGAATGGAACGGGGATAACCGAGCCGATTCTGAAGATAAGGATGATGAACGCGGTAAAGAGAAGCTTTTTGCGAATATCGGGAGCCTTAAATGCGTTAACAATCGTCTTTATCATTTAAAGCACCTCCACCGTACCGCCTGCTGCTTCAATTTTTGCTTTAGCGCTCTCGCTGATAGCAGTTACCTTAACGGTAAGAGCCTTAGTGATTTCGCCTTTGCCGAGAACCTTTACGCCGTCAAGAGTCTTCTTGAGAAGACCTGAAGCCTTAAGGCTTTCCGCGTCAACAACTGCGCCGTCCTCAAATCTCTTTTCAAGGTCTGATACGTTAACAGTTGCATATTCTGTAGCAAAAATATTATTGAAACCTCTCTTTGGAAGTCTTCTCTGGAGAGGCATCTGGCCGCCTTCAAAGCCTGCACGTCTGCTGTAGCCTGAACGTGACTTCTGACCCTTCTGGCCTTTGCCTGCTGTTTTGCCCTGGCCTGAACCGGGACCTCTGCCGATTCTCTTTACAGCCTTCTTTGAGCCCTCAGCAGGAGAAAGTTCATGTAATTTCATAATTAGCGTCCTCCCCTTAATCTTCAATAATTGTTACAAGGTGAGTAATCTTCTTGATTTTACCCTGTGTCTGAGCGTTGTCAGGCTGAATTGTTGTATTACCAATCTTGCGTAAGCCAAGTGAGTGAGCTGTGGCGATTTGGTCTTTTTTACAACCGATTAAGCTCTTAGTAAGCTTGATTTTAATATCTGCCATTTTGAACTCCTCCTTAACCTACGATTTCCTTAACAGTCTTGCCTCTTACAGCGGCAACCTGGTCAGCCGTTCTGAGCTGGCTGAGACCGTTGATTGTTGCGCGAACAACGTTGCAAGGATTGTTAGAACGGATTGCCTTAGTACGGATATCCTTAATGCCAACTGTTTCAACAACGGCACGAACGGGTCCGCCGGCAATAACTCCGGTACCCTTCGGAGCCGGCATAAGAAGAACTTCGCCTGCGCCGAACTTACCTTTAATCTCGTGAGGAATTGTAGTTCCCTTGAGTGATACTTTAATTACGTTTTTCTTAGCGTCTTCAATGCCCTTGCGGATAGCGTCCGGAACCTCGCCTGATTTGCCGATACCGAAGCCTACAAGTCCTTCGCCGTCACCTACTACTACGAGAGCTGAGAATTTGAAAATTCTACCGCCCTTTACAGTCTTTGATACACGGTTGATGGCAACAACTCTTTCTTCAAGTTCCATTGAAGATACGTCAATCTTATTATTCATAAAACCTTTCTCCCTTCTTTAGAACTCAAGTCCGCCTTCACGGGCGCCGTCTGCCAGAGCAGCAACTCTGCCGTGATATACGTAACCGCCACGGTCAAATACACATTCCTTAATGCCCTTTTCCGTAGCTCTTTCTGCTAACTTTTTGCCTACAGCCTTAGCTGCTTCAATGTTTCCGCCGTACTCAGTAAACTCTTTCTCTACTGTTGATGCCTGAGCGAGTGTTTCGCCCTTAACATCATCAATAAGCTGAGCGTAGATATTGCTGAGGGAGCGATATACATTAAGTCTCGGGCATTCAGCAGTACCGCTGATTTTACCGCGTACGCGTACGTGGCGCTTCTGTCTGGCTTTGTTAGAATCCTGTCTTGAAACCATAGTAACTCATTCCCTCCTTTATTTCTTACCTGCTTTGCCTTCTTTGCGGCGGATATGCTCATCAGCATATTTAATGCCCTTGCCCTTATACGGTTCGGGAGGTCTCTTCTCTCTAACCTGAGCTGCAAACTGACCAACCTTCTGCTTGTCGTAACCGCTGATTACGATAGAAGTTTGTGTCGGGCATTCAACTTTAATTCCTTCAGGCGCTTTCATAATTACCTGATGTGAGAAACCGAGATTCATTGTAAGCGTATCGCCTGATACCTGAACTCTGTAACCTACACCGTTAACCTCAAGCTTCTTTGAAAAGCCTGTTGTAACGCCTGTTACCATATTTGCGACAAGGGCTCTGTAAAGGCCGTGAAGCGCTCTGTGCTCCTTATCGTCTGATGGTCTTGAAAATGTAACCTCGCTGCCGTTAACATCAATAGTGATGTCCTTGTTAACTGCCTGAGTAAGAGTACCGTTCGGTCCTTTTACGGTAACAGTATTATTGTCGTCAACCTTAAAGTCAACGCCGGCAGGAATTACGATAGGTTTTAAACCGATACGTGACATCCTAACTGCACCTCCTTACCAAACGAATGCTAATACTTCGCCGCCAACATTTTGCTTGCGAGCTTCTCTGTCTGTCATTATACCTTTTGAGGTTGAAACGATAGCGATACCGAGTCCCTTCATAACCTTGGGCATTTCCTCTACACTGCTGTAGATTCTGAGGCCGGGCTTTGAAACTCTTCTGAGGCCGGTAATAACCTGGCTCTTGTTTTCGCCGTACTTGAGCGTTACTCTGATAACGCCCTGCTTGTCATCCTCAATAACTTTATATGATGCGATATAACCCTCATCAAGAAGAATCTGAGCGATTGCCTTCTTCATATTTGATGCAGGAATATCTACTATTTCGTGTTTTGCTGAATTAGCGTTACGAATTCTTGTAAGCATATCAGCAATCGGATCTGTAATATGCATGATATTTCCTCCTTATAAATTTAGCAAACTCAAATCTTACCAAGATGATTTTTTAACTCCGGGAATCTCGCCCTTATGAGCAAGCTCTCTGAAGCAGATACGGCAAACACCGTACTTACGAAGATATGCATGGGGTCTACCGCAAATCTTACATCTGTTGTATCTTCTTGTTGAATACTTAGCAGGCTTCTGCTGCTTAACTTTCATAGATGTTTTAGCCACGATATTCCCTCCTTACTCTGCGAACGGAGCGCCGAGAAGCTTTAAGAGCTCTCTTGCCTCTTCGTCTGTATTTGCTGTGGTAACGATAATAATATCCATACCGCGTACCTTATCAATCTTATCGTAGTCAATTTCAGGGAATATTAACTGCTCTTTAACGCCCATAGCATAGTTGCCTCTGCCGTCGAATGAGTTGGGGTTAATACCTCTGAAGTCACGAACTCTTGGAAGTGCGAGATTGTAGAATCTATCAAGGAATTCATACATCTTTTCACCGCGGAGTGTTACTTTAACGCCGATGGGCATGCCCTCACGGAGTTTAAAGTTAGCTACTGATTTCTTAGCGCGGCAAATTACGGGCTTCTGGCCTGCAATCTGCGTTACGTCTGAAACGATAGCGTCAATTACTTTTGTATTTTCACGAGCTTCGCCTGCGCCTACGTTGATTACAATCTTGTCAAGCTTCGGGATTTGCATAACAGATTTGTACTCAAACTTCTTCATGAGTGCAGGAGCAACTTCTTTAGCGTAAAACTCTTTTAATCTTGCTGCCATTTGTTATGTCCTCCCTTCTTAAAACTCGTGTCCGCACTTTTTACAGATACGAACGCCGCCCTTTTTGTGACCGACTCTTACAGCCTCTTCACACTTGGGGCATACTAACTGTACCTTAGAAGCGTACATAGCGGATTCAACCTCTACGATACCGCCCTGCTCGCCCATTCTGTGGGGCTTAACGTGCTTTGTAGCAACCTGAGCGCCCTTAACAATTACCTTGTTTTCTTTGGGGCTTACAGCGATAACCTCGCCTCTAACGCCTTTTGATTTACCGGAAAGTACCTGAACGGTATCACCGGTTCTTACAAACATTTTACTCATTTTAGCACCTCCATTAAAGAACTTCCGGAGCGAGAGATAAAATCTTCATGAAATCCTTCTCACGAAGCTCTCTTGCTACGGGGCCGAAAATACGGGTGCCTTGCGGGGTTTTATCCTCGCGAATAATTACGGCAGCATTCTCGTCAAAACGGATATGCTGGCCATCATCACGACGTACACCTTTAGTTGTACGAACGATGACTGCTTTAACAACTTCACCTTTTTTAACTACGCCGCCCGGGGTAGCCTTTTTAACAGTTGCGATAATTACATCGCCGATATTTGCATATCTTCTGCCAGAACCACCGGGAACACGGATGCAAAGAATCTCTTTTGCGCCGGTATTGTCAGCGACTTTAAGACGACTTTCCTGTTGTATCACAGTGTTTTCCTCCTTCGTACTGCAAAATAACACTTTGCTTTTTTGCAGTTATTATTTTCAATATGACTAAATTAACTGTAGGGAGCGGCGTCCCCGACGCTCCGCTGCATTAGTTCGGTTTTGCTATATATAATGTAAATAATATATAGCGGTAAAAGCCTACAATCGCAATGATTATTTAGCTTTCTCTACGATTTTAACAACGCGCCAGTTTTTATCCTTGGAAAGCTTACGGGTTTCCATAATCTGAACCTTATCGCCTACTGAGCACTCGTTGTTCTCATCGTGTGCCTTATATTTAACAGTTTTATTAACAATCTTGTTGTAAAGAGGATGCTTAACCCTGTCACGGATTGTAACAACTACTGTTTTGTCCATCTTATCAGATGAAACAACACCGATTTTGGTTTTTCTGAGGTTTCTTTCCATAATCAGTTACCTCCTTTAGGAATTAGCATTTTCAAGCTCGATAGCTCTCTCAACTGTTTTGATGCGAGCAATATCTTTCTTGACTGCCTTAATTCTCATAGGGTTTTCGAGCTGATTGATAGCCTGCTGGAAATGGAGATTGAAAAGCTCTTCCTTAAGCTCTGCAAGCTTCTTTGCTCTCTCTTCAGCAGAGAGCTCTCTGATTTCTGATGCTTTCATTACTGCTCGCCTCCCTCTTCTTCTTTTTTAACAAACTTACACTTAACGGGAAGCTTGTTAGCTGCAAGACGCATAGCCTCACGAGCTATATCCTCTGTAACGCCGCCGAGTTCAAACATAACTCTGCCCGGCTTAACTACTGCTACCCAGTAGTCAACGTTACCTTTACCTTTACCCATACGGGTATCGGCAGGTCTTGCTGTGATTGGCTTGTCAGGGAAAATCTTAATCCATACCTGACCGCCACGCTTTGTGTAACGGGTCATAGCAACACGGGCTGCCTCAATCTGAGCTGCGGTAATCCATGCAGGCTCTGTTGTAGCAAGGCCGTACTCACCGTAAGTTACTTTGTTGCCTCTTGAAGCTGCACCGGTCATACGGCCTCTGTGCTGCTTTCTGTGCTTAACGCGCTTAGGTAAGAGCATTATTTATTTCCCCCTTCCCTGCGATGATTGTTGTTTCTTCTTCTGTTCCTGTTGCTGTTTCTGGATTCACGGAGAACCTCTCCCTGATAAATCCAAACCTTGATACCGATTCTGCCGTATGTTGTTGCAGCTTCTGCGGTACCGTAGTCAATATCAGCACGGATTGTCTGAAGCGGAATTGTACCTTCCTTATAAGTCTCGCTTCTTGCGATTTCAGCACCGCCGATTCTGCCGGATACCATAATCTTAATACCGCGAGCGCCGAGTCTCATTGTGTTTCTGATAGCGCCTTTAACTGCTCTTCTGAAAGCAACACGTCTTTCAAGCTGCTGAGCAATTGACTGAGCAACGAGAGTTGCGTTGAGGTCAGGCTGCTTAATCTCAACAATGTTGATGAAAACTTCGTTAGCGTCCTTACCGAGCTTCTTAGCGCAAGTTTCCTTGAGCTTTTCAATCTCAGCACCGCCCTTACCGATAACCATACCGGGCTTAGCGCAATGAATGTTAATTCTAACTCGTTTTGCGTCTCTTTCAATTTCAATTTTCGGAACACCTGCGCCGTAAAGTGACTTTAAGAGATACTGTCTGAGGTTATAATCCTCAACAAGAGTATCGGCAAAGTCCGCCTTCTTTGCATACCAGCGAGAGTCCCAGTTTTTGATGATACCGATTCTTAAACCGGTAGGATTACATTTCTGTCCCATTTAACTTTTCCTCCTCGCTTAGTCTTCCATCTCTCTGAGAACCAGAGTGATGTGTGATGTTCTTTTATTGATTCTGTAAGCTCTGCCCTGAGCTCTCGGCTGAATTCTCTTAAGAATCGGACCGGGTGCAACGTGAGCATATGCTACATATAATCTTGATACGTCCATATTATTGTTATTCTCAGCGTTTGCCAGTGCTGACTTGAGAACCTTAGAAACAGGTGTGCAAGCAGCTTTAGGTGTGTACTGAAGAATTGCCATAGCCTTGTCTGCCGGCTGATTTCTGATAAGGTCAAGAACAATCTGAACCTTTCTGGGAGAAATACGAACGTATGTTGCTTTTGCTTTTGCTTCCATTATCATATATCTCCTTTCAATTATTTACCGGTCTTAGAGCCTGCATGGCCTCTGAACGTTCTTGTCGGCGCGAACTCGCCGAGTTTATGTCCAACCATATCCTCTGTAACGTATACAGGAACATGCTTTCTTCCGTCGTGAACAGCAAATGTGTGACCAACGAACTCGGGGAAGATTGTTGAACTTCTTGACCAAGTCTGAATAACTTGCTTGTCGCCCTTTTCGTTGAGAGCTACAACCTTCTTATAAAGGCTTTCTTCTACAAAGGGGCCTTTTTTGGTACTTCTACTCATTTAATCTTCTCCTTTCCGTTTATTTACCGTTTCTGCGGCGTACTATCATCTTATTGGATGCTTTCTTCTTGGAGCGCGTCTTGTAACCAAGAGCAGGCTTACCCCAAGGAGTGCAGGGACCGGGACGACCGATGGGTGACTTACCTTCACCACCACCGTGGGGATGGTCGTTCGGGTTCATAACAG
>DFGL01000013.1 GCA_002371215.1 Ruminococcaceae bacterium UBA3751
AACGGAAAAGAACTCAGTCTATTACCGTGCGGCTAAGCCCTATCTTGACGCCGAAAAGCTATTAATTCAGGCTGAAAACTATTCAAAACTTGATGAAATCTTCGCGCTTTACGAAAAAGCAAAAGCTTCTGATTAAAAACAAGCACCGAGAAATCTCGGTGCTTTTTGTTTTATTCGGTTGTTGTTGCTTCGGCTTCGGGGTAAACGTAATCAAACGTTTCGTTATCCTTCATTCTGTAGCCTTCCTTGTTATCGTTCCAGGTAAGCTTATCGTCTTTGAAGGTTACCGTTCCCGTACCGTCTGTATAATCAACTTTTTCGTTGGTAACCTTGCCCTCAGCGTCGAGCGTCTTTACCTTCTTCGTGCAGTTAGCGTACTTAACGCTTTGAGTTTCGTCGTCAAATTCGCCGCTGAAGGTGTATTCCTCGGATTCGTCGTCCGTCATACCCCAGGTAACGGTGAATTTTGCGCCGCTGTTTCCGTCTGCTTCAACGAGAACGTAAGCGCCTCCGTTATAGTATTTACCGACGTAATTCATAACGGGATTCTGTCCGTCCTCAGCGCCCGCAGCAGCTTCTGTAGCTACCTCGGTTGCGGTTTCTGAAACGGGCTTTGTTTCACCGTCGTTGCTGTTTGACGAGCAGGCGGAGAAGGAGAGAACGAATGCGAGAGTAAGAACTAACGCAAGTACAGTTTTTTTCATAGCTGCTCCTTATCGGTTAATTATTTAACCTTAACGCTCTTAACCTTAGACCATGAAGAATAGTATTTCTTGCCGTTAACTGTCTTGTAAGCACGAACGCGAACGTAGTACTTCTTTCCGCTCTTGAGCTTCTTAACAGCCTTTGCGGTCTTCTTTGCGCCTTTAACCGTTACTGCTTTAGCGTTTTTCTTGAAGTTCTTCTTCGTTGCAGTCTGAATCTGGTAGCCTGTAACGCCCTTTACCTTTTTGTAGGTAACCTTAAGCTGCTTCTTGCCTGCCTTAACGTTCTTGATTGCAGTTTTCTTAGGAACAATCTTAAAGGTCTTTTTAACCGTGCCTGTGTAGATTCCGCTGAATTTTACAATAGCGGTTGCAGTGCCGATTTTCTTATTGTTTTTATATGTTACAGTGTAATATTTCTTGTTGAGCTTTTTGCCGTATTCGTCTTCAACGTTAATAGTCGGCTTGAGCTTTTTGCCTGTATAAGTGTACTTTGTCTTATCAAAGCAAACTGTTGAGAGACCGGGATATTCCTTAACGGTTTCCTCATAAATGCAGAACCAGTCAGAGCAAATATTGAAAAGTCCGCCGCTTGAAGCAGTGCCGTCTTTTCTTACCTCAACCTTTTTCTCTACGTTCTTTTTGATAGTATGCGTATGAGTTTCAACCTTAAACTCGGTTGTAAAATCTTTGATACCGTCCTGAGCTGCGACAAGAGTGTATTTTTTACCTGCTTCAAGCTCAGCGGTAAACATAATCTTTTCAAGATTTTCGCGGTAAGTGGGGTCTTTCTTTAATTCTTCAAGCGCTTTTTCACTCAGCTTGCTTACGTCTGAAAACGCCGTAAAGAAGCCAACGTGAACGTCCTCATCACTGGTTTTTCCTTTGAGAACTAAATCTGCTACGCCAATGGGGGGAACGTCTTTTTCTGCTGATTCGTTTGAATAATCGGTAGTTGCATAAAATACGTAGCATCCTGATTTTTCAGGGGTGAACGTTGCAAGGTCTGTCATATTGTCAAACTCGCCATTAGCGGGAATGGTGACCTTCGTGCTTGAGCCGATTTTCATCTCAGGCAAATCCGCAGCCATTGCGCTTGTGCTGAATGCAAAGCAGGAAACGAGCATCGCAACAGCTAAAATAATTGATAGTGTTTTTTTCATTTTGATACCTCCACGTATACTTTTATTCTATCAACGCACTTTCGTGCGTTAAATACCTATTAATAAATAGTAACGGTTGTTCCGGGCGTAACCGTCTGAAGAATTTTAACCATATTCTCCTCAGATACTGCAACGCAGCCGCCCGTCGGGTAATCGGGCTCTTTCCAGCAGTGAAGGAAAATAGCGTTGCCCGCATAGGGAGCGCCCGCCTTGTTATAACCCATATCGAGGAAATAAGCGTATCTTATCGGGTAATCCATAAGGTGCTCATCCTCTGAGTAATCGTTATTCGGGTCCTGACTCTTGTAGAGAAGGGTATTGTATTTTTTTCCGTTTTTGCCCGTAGCGCACCAGTACATATCGTCCGTTACCTTTGTGAACTTAACCTTACAGCCCGGGTCGTCCTTAATTCCGTAAGCCTCACCGATTTCCCATGTGCCGAGAGGAGTTTTGGTATCTCCCTCGGATTGTTTACCGGGTCCGTTTTTACCAACGAGCGCTTCGCAGGAAAACTGCTTTTCGTATTTTCCGCCCTTTGCCTGATAAACTGTCAGCTCGGCATGGTAATCGCCGTCAATTGCGGTTTTAATGCCGATTCTGTACTCGCCGTCTCTCTCTGTTGAAATAGGCTGATTAAAGAGCGTGTTCTCAACCTCTTCCTGAGAGATAATATTTTTGTACCTTTTATAGTGCGCCTTGTCTATCTGAGTATAAACAAGTAAGCCCGAAAGTACTAAGATTATCGCTGCCATTACAGAGATAACGGCTTTTATCTTTTTAGTCATATTATTTCCTCCTTTTTTTTAAGACTATAATATAACATTTAATAAAATAATTCCATACATTTTTTTTATTTTTTATTAATTTACCAAATATT